>JAISYD010000269.1 GCA_031270145.1 Planctomycetota bacterium | reverse complement strand
GGTCATCCCCCTCTTCGCCCCTCCGGCGGGTTTGGCAAAACCGGAACCCGGATGCTTTTTCAAAACCGGAAACATGCCGTATCCTCTCTTGGCCGCGCCCCGGATCATACCACTACTCTTGCCAATAATGAGGCAATTTATTTGCCGAAACCACATCATTGCCGCAAAATATGAGTGCTTTTCCTACAACATGCTTGAATTATAAGTCATTAGGATGAACACTAAATCGACTAAAATATTTCTCTTTGCCGTACCCGGAAAATCGAGGCAAAAATGCTGCGGATATGTTACTGATGGGTAACAAAAGATGTTTTTTGCCCCAATAGCGGCCTTTTTTGTTCAGTTTCAATGCAACCAAATCTCAATAAAGCTATTATGACAAGGAAAAACCAGTCGACCTCCGCCGGGCGCAACCAAACCGACACGTTTTCAGGCAAAACGTCAAGCCAGACCCCCATACCTGGTTTTGCGCCTGGCCGCGATTGCCGGGATCCGGGTGCGGCAGGCGGAGCGAACCGAATGCATCCGCCTCTTCTGCATTCCCAACTACCAAACCCGCGTCAAGCCGGCGTCATGGTTTTCTCGAGTTTTTCAATTTCATCCCTGGCGTTCATGAGCATTTCGACCGACAGGCGGGCGGGATCGTAAAGGATGGTGGCGCTCCCGGCCCTCTGATTCACGGATATGTCCTGGATTCCGTCGATGGAAGCCAACATCAAGCGGGTCTGGTCCAGGTTTTTCGGCTTGGCGAGCAGAGGGGAACTGATCCGTATCCGGCCGGGAAAAAAACTTTCAACCTTCATGCTTCATGGCGCCTTTCAGGGAACGAGGGGGGAGGGTCACGCTCCGCCGCCATCGTCGACATCCGTCTCGGCCAGAATGCCCTTGACGCTGTTGGCGGTCACCAACACGGTGCCCAGGTTGTGGAGCAATGCCGCTAGGCGAGGGGTTATGCCGCCAAACAGACCCAGGCCCAACAGGACGGAGTTCAGGAGCATGATGAAGCCGAACTGCCGGTTTATCCGATCCATCACCCGCCGGGACAGGACGCGCACCGTGGCCAGGCTGGACAGCCTGCCGTCCATCAGCACCACTCCCGCCACCTCCTTGGCGATGTCGGAGCCGTCCTTCAGGCTGACGCCGACGTCGGCGGCGGAAAGGGCGGGGGAATCGTTGACCCCGTCGCCGATGAAGATGACCTTGTGGCCCTCTTTTTTCAGCTTGCCGATGGCCGCGGCCTTTTCGGCCGGCAGGAGGTTGGCGCGGAAGGAGCCGATCCCCAGCTTTTCCGCCACGGCTTGGGCCGTCCTTTCGCTGTCGCCGGTCAGCATGACGATCCGCCCGATGCCGTTCCGCGACAGGCCGGCAAGCGTTTTGGCCGCGTCCGGCCTAATCGGATCCTCGATCGCCAGCATCCCCACCAATTTGGCGCCGTGGGCCATGTACAACAGGGAACGTCCCTGATCCGACTCAAGCCGGGTTTCGCGCTCCGCCTCGTCCGAGCCAGGGACGCGGCTGTCCTCGAAAATGAAATGCGAACTGCCGATGAGCACCTGTTTGCCGTCCAATTCCGAAGCGATGCCGTGCGCGAGGATGTATTCGGGTTTGGCGTGGCGCTCCTGGTGGCGGAGGTTCTCGCTTTCCGCCTTTTTCACCACCGCCCGGCCCACCGGGTGGGGGAAATGCTCCTCAATGCAGGCGGCGTCGCGGAGCACTCCGGCTTGGTTCCATCCCTCGAAGGCGGCCACCCGCGCCACCGACGGCTTCGCCAGGGTCAGGGTGCCGGTCTTGTCGATGACCAGGCAGTCGGCCCGCGCCACCGCCTCCATGTACTTGCCGCCCTTGACCAGGACTCCGTTACTGACGCCTTCCCGGATGGCGCTTAGGATGGTCAGCGGCGTGGACATGCGGATGGCGCAGGAATAATCCACCATGAGGACGGCCGAGGAGCGTATCGAGTCGCGGGTGAGCGCCAAAACAAGCAAGGCGGCGAAAAAGCTGTAGGGCGCGATGGCGTCGGCCAGGCGCTCGGCCCTGGACTGGACGTCGGCCTTGAGCGATTCCGACTCCTCAATGAATTTGATGATGGCCTGGAGCCGCGTCTCGCCGGCCGCCTTATCCACCCGGACGACAATGCCCCCCTCGTCGATGACGGTCCCGGCGAAGACCGCCAGGCCGGCGTATTTATGAACCACCGAGCTCTCGCCGGTCAGCACCGACTGGTTGATCAACGCCTCCCCCTCCTCCACCACCCCGTCCACCGGTATGACGCCGCCGGTACGCACCACCACCAGATCGCCGGGTCGTATTTCCGCCATTGGGCGTTTGGCCTCTCCCATCGCGGTTTTGACCCATACCGAGTCTATTTTCAGAGCCAGGCTCTCGGTTAGGCTGTGCCTGGACTGCTCCCGGGTCCAGCCCTCCAGCGAATCCGCCGCCAAAAACATCCACACAATGGTGCGGATGGCGGCAAAATCGCGGCGGAACAACAGGATGGACAAGGCGGCGGCATCCAGGACCGCGATCCCGATCCTGCCGCGGAGTAGCGACAGCAATCCCCTGAACAGATATGGCAGGGCCTTGATCAGGATGATGGCGTGGCGGACGCGGAGCGGCAGAAACAGTCTTTTCAGCGCGGCGGCGGCGGCGGTCTTGAGGATAGCGGTCAGGGACAACTCGAAAATCGACGGCGGCGCGGCCAAGCCATCCCGTCCGAATCCGTCCCAGTCGTCCGGCTCAAGGACCGCCAACAGGGACAGTACATCCTGTTTTGGGGTAAGGCGGGAATAATGCAGCAACAAGTTGCCGGTGCGAACCGACACCTCGACCGACCGCACTCCGTCCTGGAGGGACAGTAATTCGCCTATCGCTTTGGCCGATGTCCGATCCAGTCGGACATTCCGGCAACGAACCCGCAAACGGCCCGGCAGGTCGTGCAGAATCTCGAAATCCATGCGTTATGAATCCGTATGAGGGGACGAAAGGGGAAGGAATCCCTAAGCTTCGGCCTTCCCGGCGGTTTCATTGAGATGTTTGGCCTCGGCGACGACATCCTCAATATGCTCCTTGGCCCTGGCCGCGTGATCAATGGCCTTGTCCTTCAGGAGCATGCCCTTGGCCAGCAACTTGGCCGCCAGGGGTTTCATTTTATCCCGATGCCTTATATAGAGGACGGTCCCAACCGCGCCCAAAGCGACGCAACCAATGTATTTCAGCAAATCATTTCCCATGACATCCCTCCCCAGTCCATGAAACCGTAAAAATAACCACATCCGGGGAAAGCGCGAGCTTTCCCCGCCTAGCGCGGCGGCACACCCTAAAAAGGTCCCGACCCACCGCAACCGGCAAACCTGAACCTCGGCGCCGGCGCGGACAAACCGGTATGAGGCAGTATAGCGCATAACTCCCGCTTGTCAAATTCGACTGGCAAAAACTTCTCCGCGCTTGCCCCGCGCCGTCCGGGCAAGGAAAACCTTGTTCTATGTTTTAATATTAAAACTTTTATTGTCAAGAGAAAAACGCCACTGGCGCAATGGAGGCGGGCCTCCCGGGATGGCGCTTGGGAAAATCGCAACGCGGGCGGCGATTTGCCGATGTCCGCTAGCGGGGGTTGTGCCGTCAAGCGCCGGGACGCAAGCGGCGGATGGCGGGTGGGAGTGGAGTTTTAAGACGGCTTAGCCACAGGCCATGATCCACCCCGCATACCGTATCGCGACGCCCGCCCCTCTCCTAACGCAAGTTCCGCAAAAGCGAAACCAGGAAGTCGATCTCCTCCCGGGTGTTGTAAACGCCGAGGCTGGCCCTGACGCTCCGCTCCAGGCTGAAACGGCGGTGGATGGGCTGGGCGCAATGGTGGCCCACCCGGACAGCCACCCCCGCCGCCCGCAACCGCCCGGAAACCGCCTCGTCCGCCACCCCGTCGATGACGAAGGAAAACACCCCGGTCCTTTCGGGCGGCTCGCCGACGAGCCGCAGGCCGTTCACCCGGCGGAGCGCCTCGCCAGCGTAGGCCGCCAGTTCGGCCTCGTGGAGCGAGACCGCGGCCATGCCAAGGGCGGAGAGGTATTCCAGGGCCGCCCCTAGCCCGACGGCGCCGGCGATGTCGGCGGTGCCGGCTTCGAAGCGGGCCGGCGGCGGCTGGTACAGCGTCCGCCCGAAGGTCACGTCGGCTATCATGTTGCCGCCGGATTGGTAGGGCGGCATGATCTCCAACGCCTCCCGCCTGCCGTAAAGGACGCCGATGCCGGTGGGGCCGTAAACCTTGTGGCCGGAGAAAACGAAGAAGTCGCAGTCCAGTTCCGCCATATTTACGGGGAGATGGGCCGCCGACTGGGCGCCATCAATTAGGGTTAGGGCGCCGTAACGCTTGGCGGCCTGGACGATCTCGCGCACCGGAACGATAGCGCCGAGGACGTTCGACACCTGCGCCACCGCCACCATTTTCGTCCTTGGCCCCAGCAGCCGGCCGTATTCGTCCAGCCGCAATTCGCCCCGATCCGTGACCGGGATGACCTTGAGGACGGCGCCCGTCTCCTGGCAGGCCAGTTGCCAGGGCACGATGTTGGCGTGTTGCTCCAGGTGGGAGACGATTATCTCGTCGCCCGGTTTCTGGCGGGAGCGGCAGGCGGAGGCGACCAGGTTGACGCCCTCGGTGGCGCCCCGGACAAAGACGATGTTCTCGGCCGATGGGGCGCCGATAAAGCCGGCCACCGTCCCCCTGGCCTTTTCAAAGGCGTCCGAGGCCCGGGCCGCCAGGGTGTGGGCGCTCCGATGGATGTTGGAGTTCTCATGTTCGTAAAAATAAACCAGGCGGTCGATCACCTGGCGTGGCTTTTGGGTGGTGGCTCCGTTGTCCAGCCAAACCAGATTCTTCCCGTCCACCTTTTCCGAAAGGATGGGGAAATCCCGGTGGATGGCCTGGGCATCCCAACCGCCCGGGGCGGCGGCCAGCGGCGCCACCAGCGGGCGAAAGCCGTTCTGGAAAGGATCGGCGCCGGCCGAAGAATGCCCGGGAATGGCGCCAGACGCTTCCGCCGGCACGGAAGTACGGGCGAAATCGGCGGGAAGGCGATCAATTATGGTCTGGAGCTCCCCGCCGTCCAGCCGGAACTCCCTGGCCGTCTCCCGATCCGGGACCGCGGCCGGAGAGGTTGGAAACAGCTCTCCCGCCCGGTCGGCGGCCAAATCGGCGATCAGGCTACTCCAGTCGCCGGCTCCGGCCGGAAATTCATTGGTAGTCATAGTAGTTTCCCACGTCCACGTCTTCCAGCGCGGCTATGGCGTCGTCGGTCAGGATGGCGGCGGAGCAATAGACCGAGAGGAAATAGGAAGCGATGCCGTCGCCGTCAATGCCCATGAGGCGGACCGAGAGCCCGCGCGACTTCTCGCCCGGCAGGTTGGCCTGGTACAGGCCGATGACGCCCTGTTTCGCCTCGCCCGAGCGGACGAGGAGGATGCTGGTCTTGCCGGCCTGGCCCTGCGGCTCCTTCCGGCCGTCCACGAAGAGTTTGTTGGTGGGCACGATGGGGATGCCGCGCCAGGTCAGGAACTGGCTGCCGAAAAGGGCGGCGGTCGGCGGCGGCACCCCCCGCCGGGTGCATTCGCGGCCGAAGGCGGCGATGGCGCGGGGATGGGCCAGGAAAAACGACGGCTCCTTCCAGACCTTGGCGATAAGCTCGTCGAAATCGTCCGGAGTGGGGGAACCGCTGCGGGAGGCGATGCGCTGTTTCTGGGCGACGTTTTTCAGCAGGCCGTAGTCGTCGTTGTTGATCAGCTGGCTTTCCTGGCGCTCCTTAAGACTTTCGACGGCCAGGCGGACCTGTTCGCCGATTTGATCGTGGGGGCGGCTGTAAAGATCGGAAACGCGGGTGTCGATGTTGATGACCACGGAAATGGAATTCAGCAGATACTCGCGCGGCTTTTCCTGGTAGTCGACGAAGGTGGAGGGGATGTCGGCCTTGGCGTCCGGCTTGGAGCAGAGCGCCTCCAGCGGGGTGTCGCCCTCCTTAACCCGGTTCAGCCGGAAGACGCCGGTTTCCAGCGCCTTCCATTCGACAAAGCGGGTCAGCCAGCGCGGGGTGATGGCCTCGTATTGCGGCGGGGTTTTCGTGACGTTGGCCAATTGGTAGGCGGCCTGGCGGCCCAGAGAAGCTTTCGGTTCACTCATGTCAATCCCATCCTCATAAAAAAACGGCGCGGGAAAAAATGTCTAATAAACGAC
Source organism: Planctomycetota bacterium (assembly GCA_031270145.1). Classification (GTDB taxonomy): domain Bacteria; phylum Planctomycetota; class SZUA-567; order SZUA-567; family SZUA-567; genus JAJBSZ01. The sequence continues at coordinate 9,597 of JAISYD010000269.1, read as the reverse complement.
AAACGCCGGATCCACCTCCCGGGCCCAGGCGTTGACGCCGCCCTCGAGGTTCATGATCCGGCCCTGGTAACCGGCATCCTTAAGCAGCCGGACCGCCATTTCGCTGCGTACCCCTATTTTGCAGACCACCACGGCGGGTACGGTCGGATCCAGTTCGTCCAGGCGTCGGACCAATTGCCCATAGGGCATGGCTCGGGTGTTCGGGAGCTTGCCCAGGGCCAATTCATGCGGCTCACGGATATCAATTACCTGAAGGCCGGGCTCGCCCGCGAAAAGCTCCCTCAGCTCCCGGGCCGTGATTTGCGGGACCGGCTCCAGGTTTTGGTCCTTTTTCAGGCCGCAAAAAGCCTGGTAGTCGATCAAGCCGCGGATGCTTGGGGCGTCGCCGCAAACGGGACAGGCGGGATTGCGCCGCAGTTTCAACTCGCGGAATTTCATCTTCCAAGCGTCCAGCAGGAGCAACCGGCCGGAAAGAGTATTGCCGGTTTCGCCCAGCAACACCTTGATGGCCTCGGCGGCCTGGACGCAGCCGATGATGCCTGGCAACACGCCCAGCACCCCGCCCTCGCCGCAGGACGGAACCAGGCCGGGCGGCGGCGGCTCGGCGAAAAAACAGCGGTAGCAGGGGCCGCCCGGCAACCCGAACACGCTGGCCTGGCCCTCGAAACGGTAGATGGAGCCGTAGATGTAGGGTTTTTTCAGGAGGACGCAGGCGTCGTTCGCCAGGTAGCGGGTCGGGAAATTGTCGGTCCCGTCCAGCACCAGGTCATAGCCGCCGAAAATGTCCAGGGCGTTCGAACTGTCCAGGAAGACGTCGAAGGTCTCGATTTCGACCAGCGGGTTCAGGGCCCGCAGGCGATCCCGGGCCGAGGCCGTCTTGGGCCGGCCGAGGTCGCGGACGCCGTGGAGGATCTGCCGCTGTAGGTTGGACTCGTCCACCACGTCGGAATCGATCAGACCGATCCGCCCAACTCCGGCCGCCGCCAGATACAGCGCCGCCGGCGAACCGAGGCCGCCGGCGCCGACCAGGAGCGCCCGGCCGTTCTTGAGCTTCTCCTGCCCTTCGAGTCCGACCTCGGGCAGGATAAGATGACGGCTGTAGCGGCGGAGATCCCCACGGGAAAGCTCCTCCAGCCGCCGCTCAGCCGGCATGGCCGCCTCCGGCGATGGAGGGTATAAGCATGATGACGTCGCCGTCGGCCGCCGGCGTCTCCAACCCCTGGCGCGAACGCACGTCGTCGTCGTTCAGGAACAGGTTGACGAAACCGCGCAGATTGTCCCGCTCGTCATAGAGATGCTGTTTCAGGTCGGGATACCGCTCCCGCAACCGGAGCATGACGTCGCCTACCGTCCCAGCCTCCACCCCGACCTCGTCCAGGCCGCCGGTCAATCCCCGGAGGGACGATGGCAATTGTATGCGCACAGACATGCCCGCTTCTCCTTAATCCTCAACCTTCCAGCAATTCCTCCGCCGCGAAGGCGCGGCGATCCGGGGTCAACTCCCAGGACAGGGCCTCTCCGGCCGCGCCGCCCGGCACCGCCACAATAAGATAGGAATACCCGGGCCAGGCATGATCCAAATCATAACCCGATGGCCTGGCCGGATGGTCGGGATGCGAATGGTAGAACCCCAACACCTCCAGCCCGGCCGAACAGGCGTATTTCTCCAGGGCGAACATTTCCGCCGCCGGAATCAAAAAACGCCGGCGCCTGGCCCCGCCCTCCCGCTGGTTGGGGATCGGCCGTATTTCGGCCGTTTCCTTCATCCCCGCCCCGCCAAAGCGTCCCAGCATGGCGCCGCAGCACTCATCGGGGTATTCGGCCTCGGCCTGGCGCCTTATCGCCGCCAAGCCGGGCGCGTTAAGACGGAGCAAGGGGTTCCTCCCAGAAACCGTCATCCAGGTAGCGGAAGCCGCTGTCGCAAAGCACGGTGACCACCAGCGACCCGGCCGGCAGCCTCCGGGCCAGCCTCAGAGCGGCGGAAACATTGGCGCCGGAACTGACTCCCACGAACAGCCCCTCCGTCCGCGCCAGGGCCGCCGCGGTTTTGCGGGCCTCCCCGGTCGACGCTTCGACCACGGCGTCGGCCAACCCGGAATCGTAACAGCCGGGGACTATGGAACTGGCCAGATGCCGCATGCCCTCAAGGCCATGCAAGGGGGAGTCCGGCTGCATGACGACGCCCTGTACGGCGGAATTGAATTCCTTCAACCGCCGGACGGTCCCCACAAAGGTGCCGCAGGAGCCGGTACCGGCCACGAAATGCGTGATCCCGCCGCCGGTTTGGGCCCAGATTTCCTCCGCCGTGCCGCGGTAATGCGCCTTCCAGTTTTCCGGATTGTTGTACTGATCCGGGTAAAAATATTTGTCGGAAAAGCTCCCGGCCAACTCCCTGGCCTTGAGCTGCGCCCCGTCTGAACCAAGCAGCGGGTCGGTCTCAATCAAGCCGGCCCCATAAGCCTCGAGGACAAGTTTCCGGCCGCGGCTAAGGTTCTTCGGCACGCACAACTCGGCCCGGCGGCCCAAAGCGGCGCAAAACATGGCGTAGGAAATGCCGGTGTTGCCGCTGGTGGCATCCAGGAGGATTTTCCCCTCGGCAAAACGGCCGGTCCATATCCCGTCCTCAATCATGGATTTGGCGGCGCGATCCTTCACCGAGCCGCTGGGGTTGAGGAACTCCGCCTTGGCCCATACCTCGACCCCGGAAAGTTCGGGATCCAACCTGGCCAGACGAAGCAACGGGGTAGCGCCAACCTTATCTAGAATGGAGGCAACAGCCATACGGCGTCCGTGACAACTTAATCAATCCATAAACTTAAAATCCCATATGTTTAATATGATAAAATTCAATCCGTTTTTGTCAAGCCTTTTTTTTTACGAATAATCCGCGTTGGGCGATAAAAAGGGGCGGCGCCAAACCATCCTCGCGACGCCGCCAAGGCCGAAGCCTCGCGTTTCGAATAGACAGGGCGCACATCAGCCCTGGTAATTCACCAGTTGGGCGAAGGACTCGGGCTTCAGGCTAGCGCCCCCCACAAGCGCTCCGTCCACATCCGGCTGGGACATGATTTCTTTCACGTTCTCAGGCTTCACCGATCCGCCATACTGGATCCTGACGCCCTCGGCCACCTCCCTGCCGAAAAGATCGGTCAGGAGCTTGCGGATGCCGGCGTGAACCTCCTGGGCCTGGGCCGGGGCGGCGGTCCTGCCGGTGCCGATCGCCCACACCGGCTCGTAAGCGATGACGATTTTCGCCATTTGGCCGGCGTCAAGACCGGCTAAACCGTTCTTGACGTGGCCATCCACCACCTGGGAAGTTTTGCCAGCCTCGCGCTCCGCCAGGGTCTCGCCGCAGCACAGAATGACGTCCAGCCCATTGGCCAGGGCGGCCTTGATCTTCTTGTTGACCGTCCCGTCCGTCTCGCCGAAATACTGGCGCCGCTCGGAGTGGCCAATGATGACGAAGGAGCAACCGGCCTCGGCGAGCATGCCGGGGGAGATTTCGCCGGTGAAGGCGCCCTCCTTTTCCCAATGGCAATTTTCACCGCCGACGCGGATGTTCGTACCCTTGGCCGCGTCGGCCAGCGCTTTCAAGGCGGTGGCGGGGGCGCCAATGCCGATTTCGACGCCGGCGGCGCCGGCCACCAGCCCTTTGGCCGCGTTGACGAAGGCCACGGCCTCAGCCACGGTTTTGTACATCTTCCAATTGCCGCAGATGAAGGGTTTGCGCATGTCGTTCCTTTCCATACAGGGGCGAGTCAAAAAAACGACGGGACCGGGACATTTCCAGGGTTGTTCCCGCCAATCAGCTATAATTCCTCCGCGTGCTCCAAAAAGCGCTTGATGCTTCCGGCCAACCTGGCGGCCAAATCGCCGTCGATGGAGCGATGGTCGCAGGAAAGGGTTATCCGGGCGATGGGGCGGATCGCCATCTGGCCGTCCAGCGCCACCGGCGTGTCGATGGTTTTGCCCATGGCGGCGATGGCGGCCTCGCCCGGATTCACGATGGCGGCGAACGACTCCACCTCGTAGGAGCCGAGATAGGAAACGCTGAACACCCCGCCAGCGCAGTCCTCGGGGCGGAGCTCGCCCTTTTTGGCCCGCTCCGCCAATTCCCGCGTCTCGGCGGTTATCTCATCAAGCGATTTCCGATCCGCCCGCCGCACCACCGGCACCACCAGCCCCTCGTCGGGAAGGGCGGCGGCGAAGCCGATGTTGAGGTCCTGGCGGCGGATCAGCCCGGCCGGGCTGTAGATCGCCGCCGCCCGGGGATTTTTCGCCAAGGCCAGGGCCGACGCCTTGATCGCCATATCGTTGAAGGTGGCCGCCTTGCCGCCGGTCTGGCGCATACCGGATCGGCGGGCGCGAGCCGAGGTCATGTCGACGGCGGTGGTTAGATAGAAACAGGGAATGTGCCGTTTCGACATGGCCATCCGCTGGGCGATGGTCCGCCGCATGATGCCCAACGGCTCCGGGCCGCCCTCCCGGTTGTCTATCTCGTTCCAGTCGAAAACGTCCGGGCTGTCCTGGGACGCGATGGCGGGCGCCGCCGTCCCGGGCAGGCCCTCGTCCAGTGAATCCGCCAACAGGGCCAAGACGTCGCCCTGGGAAAAGCGGCCGCCCTCGTCCGCCAGGATCCGCCGGACAAACCCGGAAACGGGGGACGGAAAGGAGGCGATGGCCTTGTCGATCTCGTATAGGCAAAGCGGATCGCCGGCCTCGATCCAGTTACCCAGCGGCGCCAGCCACTCCACCAGCCCGGCCCGGGGAAAGGAAAGGCGGTCGCCCGGGGGGGAGAAAAGCACTTGCCGGATCATGCCTGGCCGCCTTCCCGCCGCTCGGCGTGGGCCAGGAAGGCGGCGGGCAGCTTATTGACCAGATCGGAGGCCATGAGGCCGTACTGGCCCAACTCCGCGGCGGCCAAATCCCCCGCCAGCCCGTGCAGGTAAACCCCCAATTGGGCCGCCTCGAAAGGCGGCATTTTCTGGCCGACCAAGGCGGCGATCACCCCGGCCAGGACGTCGCCGGATCCGGCCGTCGACATGCCGGGATTGCCGCTGGGATTCACAAATACCCGGCCGCCGTCGCTCACCACCGTCCCGATTCCCTTGAGGACCACCACCGCTCCAGAGAGCTTGGCGTATTTCAGCGCGAAATCCAAGCGCTTGTCCTGCACCGCCGCGGAGGTTTTGCCCACCAGGCGGGCCATTTCCCCGGGGTGGGGCGTGATGATGGTGGGGGATTGGCGTTTCCGGATGGCCATCAGGTCGGCGCCGATGGCGGTCAGGGCGCCGCCGTCGAGGATAAGGGGGGGGTAGATCTCCGGGATCAGGAGGCGCATCAATTCTCCGGTGTCACCGGCCACCGGCAGGCCGGGCCCGAGGATGACGCAGTTGGCCTCCCGTGCCGCCTCCACCAGGATCTCCCGCGATTCCATCGCCGGCGCCCCGGACGACGTCTCCGGGATTGGCAGGGTTATCACTTCCAGAGTGAGGGATTCGCAGGAGGCGTTAAGGCTTTTTGGGATGGCCCAAAGCACCACCCCGGCCCCGGCCCTGAGGCAGGCACGGCTGGCCAGCCCCCCCGCCCCGGTCATGCCAAGCGAGCCGGCGATCACCAGCACCCGCCCGGCGTCGCCCTTGTGGGATATCCCATCCCGCGAAGGGAGGGGCGGGATTTCGGAAAGATTGGTCGGTTCGTCCGTCATGCTTGCCTCGCCTTTCCCGTTCCACATGAATGCCTGATCATGCGCGACGCCGCCACGGCGGCGCCGAAACCATTGTCGATGTTCACAACCGTGATTCCCGGGGAGCAGCTGTTAAGCATCCCCAGCAAAGCCGAAAGCCCGCCCAGCGAGGCGCCGTAACCGACCGAGGTGGGCACCGCCACCACCGGGGCCGGGGTCAGGCCGGCCAGGACGCTTGGAAGCGCCCCCTCCATGCCGGCCACCGCCAGGATGACCGCGGCCTGGCGAAGCGCGTCCAGTTGCCGCAGCAGGCGGTGCAGCCCGGCCACCCCGACATCCGAGACGACGCGCGACTCCAGCCCCAGCGACTCCAGGGTAACGGCGGCTTCCTCGGCCACCGGCAAATCGGACGTCCCGGCGACGGCGATGCCTACCCAGGGGCCGCCGGGAAGCACGGCCGGCGGGCTTCCCGCCAGGGCCGTCCCGGCATGGGCCGCAGTACGGAGATCCGGCCAGCGCACCCGGAGGGCGAGCAGGGTTTCCGGCTCGGCCCGAGTCACCAGGGCATACCCTTGTTTCGCCACCAGCGCCTCGGCGACGGCCAGGGTCTCGGCCGCGGTCTTGCCCTGGGCGAAAACCGCCTCCGGCGCGCCGGAACGCGTTTCGCGGTCAATATCCAGACGCGCCAAGACAAAACCCGAGGCATCCCGGATCTCAAGCTCGCGGTCGGCCAAAATCTTCCCCGTCACCACCTCTCCCGCGGCCCGGGCGCGTCAGCGGCGCCGGCGCCTCCTTTTCGCCGCCTTGTCCTCGGCCAGGCGCCGGGCCAACTCCCGGTCGCGGGCGCGCCGGCGCTTTTTTTCCTGCACCACCTCGTCGTTGAGCACAATGCGGATTAGATAGGCGAACCAGACGCCGGCGGCGAACAACATGGTGACAATCAGGCAAAACCAGCCCATCGCGCTGTTCATGCCGCGCTCCGCGTCGGCGGATCCGGGACTTCCCGGCCGCGTCAATCACAACCGTATGAAATATTAGCGTTCCCGGAGCAAACAGCAACCGGAAAATCGCCGGCGCCGTTTTTTCACCCTTCCGCCGGGGGCCGGCCGAACAGCCTTTCCAGCACAAACGCCTCAACCGCGGGTCCGGAGGCGAACAGGTAAAAATGATCGCCCGGGAAACCGGCCTGGCGGAAATCCCCGCCGCACCAGCCGCGCCATTCCCGCAAATCCGCCGCCTCCACGATGTCCCGCTCGCCGTGGAGCAGGCTCACCGGCACGGCCAGCGCCGGCGCCGGCGCCGGCGTATAAGCCAGGATCGCGCCAATGTCGGCCCGCAACAACGGGACGAAATAATCCCTGAGCTCGGGGCTGGCCAGGGCTTCCCCGGAAATGCCGCCAAAGCGCCTGGCGCAGGCCGCCCAGAAATCCCGGTCGGAAAGCTTGTCCAAGCCCGGCGGCGCGCCGCAACGCCCGGGCGGAAAACCGCTGGAAAGGAACAAATGCCGGGGAGGCCGGCCCTCCCGGACAAGCTCCAGCGCCAGCAAATAGGAGATAAGCGCTCCCATGCTATGCCCGAACAAAACGCAGCCGGCGTCGGGAGCGCCGGCCAGCGCGACGCGCACGCTGTCCAGCATGGAATTGACCATATCCGGCAGCCGCGTCAGCGGAGCCTCGCGGCCGCGCACCCCATGCCCCGGCAAATCCAGGGGGGTGAGGTGGGTTTTTCCGGCGAGGGCCGGGAAAAGCGCGGCGTAACGTCCGGCGTTGCCGCCGGCGTGCGGCAGCAGGAAAAAGAACGGCCTGGCCATCACGGCGGACCGTCAAACAGGGCGCTGAGCCAGCCCGGCCGTTTCGCCGGGCCGAGACGTTCCGGACTGGGCGCCGTTTTTTCGGCCGGCCCGGCCGCTTGATCCTGGCCGGCCTTGGCGCAAAGCCAAGCGCAAATTTTATCCAGGGTCGGCAACTCGAAGGCGACCGACACCGGGACGCGCAATCCCAGCGCCTTGCCGACCGCGTCGCTGAAGCGCACCGCCATCAGGGAATCGAAGCCATAATCCATGATGGGCTTGTCCGGCGCGATCAGGGTGAAATCGCCCTGCCCCAGGAGGCTGGCCACCTGGCGCCGCAACCCCTCCAGGGTCGCCGCCCGATCCAGCCCGCCGTCCGCCCGGCGCGCCCCGGCGAAAAAATCAATCGGAGCCGAGGCGCCGGCCTCGACCGGCTTCGCGGCCGGGCCGGGCGTCCGCGCCGCCGCCAGGCTGAAAAAGCCCCGCGGGTCGATATTCCGCCGGGAGGCGAAGAGCGGCCAATCCATATCCATGATTCCGTAAACGGCCGAAGGACCGGCCAATCCGGCGAACATGGCGGACAGGGCGTCGCCTCCCGACAGGGGCCGTATGCCCTGTTGCCGCAGATTGGCGCCGACCCTGGCGTCGTCGGCCATGCCGCCCTCGGCCCAGGGGCCGAAACAGGGGGCGGCGGCGGCAAGGCCGTCCCGCCGCCGGGCGCGGCACAGGGCGTTGAGGAAATGGTTGGCCGCATTGTAGGCGGCCTGACCGCCGCTGCCGAGCAGGCTTCCGGCCGAGGAATAGCAGACGAAGAAATTCAACCCGTCCTCCCGGGTCAGGCGATCCAGCAGGATTGCCCCCTGGATTTTCGGGCGCAGGACCCGCAACAGCCGTTCCTCGCTCAAATTGATCAGCAAACCGTCATCCCGCGCCCCGGCGGCGTGGAAGACGCCGCGCAGGGGGGGCGCCTCGGCCCGGACGCGGGCCAGGGCGGCGCGCAAATCGCCCTCGTCGCTCACATCGCCCTTGAGCGTCAGAAGGCGGCAGCCCGCGGCCCGGACGCGCTGTGCCGTTTCGGCCAGCGCCCCGGCCGATCCGCCGGAGCGGGAGAGCAGGGCCAAGCAAGCCGCCCCGTGTTCGGCCAGCCAGAGGGCGGTCTTCAGGCCCAGCGCCCCGGTACCGCCGCTGACGAGGTGGGTCCCGGAATAATCGACATCCGCCGTCCGCCGCGGCGGCTTGGCCGCGGCCAAGCGGCAGGAAAGGATTTTCCCGCGCCGCAGGGCCAGGCTGGCCGGCTCGGCCAGGGCGTCTCCGAGGGAAAGGCAGTAGTCGAGCGCCCTGGAATAATCGCCCCTTTCCGGGACCAGGGGCAAATCGATCACAGAAACCAGGAGGCCGGGATGCTCCAGGGCGAAGGAGGCGGCCAAGCCCGGCAACGAGGCGCCGGCCAAGCCCGCCCCGCCGGTTTCGCCCGGCCCGTCCGCCTCGGCGGCCAGGCCGCGGGTGAGCAGGTGGAGGCGCGGCGGGGAGGAGGCGTTGGCGCAGTCCCGCAAAATCCGCCACAGCCCGGCCGCTTCGCGCATTTCCCGCCCGGCGTCCCGGGCCGTCCCCGGCAGATGCGCCAGGACAAGTACCGGCTTCCCGTCCGTCCCGGCCAGGAAAGCGGCAATATTCGTTTCAGGCGCCCGGGGCAGTCGCGCCAGTTCGGGCGGCGGGGGACCGTCTCCCAGTCGGAGGCAGGCAACCGCCTCCCGCCCGGTTTTCACGGCGGCGGCGGAAACCGGCGGCGCTTCCCGCCAAAGCAAGTGGTAGAGCAATCCCTCCCCGTCCCGGCGCAGTTCCCGCAGCATGGCTTCGCGGTTGGTCTGGCGGGTAAGGCAACCGGCCACCTCAAGGACGGCCCGACCCTCGGCGTCCCGAGCCAGCGCGTCGCCCTCCATCACGCTGTCCTGTCCGCCCCGGCGGGCGTTGGAAAAGCACAGGATCGCCTCGGGCGGGCTGTTCCACAGGGTCAGGCGCTCCAGGCGCATCGGTATGAACAGGGACTCGCCTTTCCGCATGGTTCCCGTCAGTTCTAGGAGGCGCGAGGTCATCATGGTTTGGAGTATGGAATCAAGGGCGC
>JAISYD010000008.1 GCA_031270145.1 Planctomycetota bacterium | reverse complement strand
GCAAGCCGCCGCGTCCGCAAGGAAAAACAACGGGAAAAATCAAGCCGAAACGATATAATGCCGGGCGGCGCCCCATGGACCGGTATCCATAGGAGCGGGTCCGCGTGAAAACAGGAGGGAGTTGTGCGGTTCACTTTTGAAAACCAGACGGCGGTAATCACCGGCGGCACCCGGGGCATAGGCCGGGCGGCGGCCGAGGCGTTCCTCGCCGCCGGAGCGAAGGCCATCTGCGTTTATGGGGGTGACGCGGCGGCGGCGGAGAGGATGCGGGCCGAGCAGGCGGAAAACGCCGCCCTCAGGATTGAGAAACTTGACGTGGCCGACGCCGCCGCCTGCCTGGCTTTTTGGCGGGGATTGGAGGCGGACGGGGTTGTCCCGGAAATACTGGTGAACTGCGCCGGCATCCGCCGGGACGCCGCCCTCGCCCTGATGCCGGAGGGCGACTGGCGCCGGGTTATGGAAGTGAACCTCGGGGGCGTGTTCAACATGGCGAAATTGGCGGTCCAGGCGATGAGCGGCCGGCGCTACGGCCGCATCGTCAACCTCGCCAGCCCCAGCGGCAGGATCGGCTTCGAGGGCCAGGCCAATTACGCCGCCTCGAAGGCCGGCCTGGTCGCCCTCAGCAAAAGCCTGGCCAGGGAAACGGGACGGCGGGGCATAACCGTCAACTGCGTCTCGCCCGGCTTCATCGACACCGGCTTCATCGGCGATCTGCCGGCCGAGCGGATTGAGCGCTACAAAAAGATGATCCCGCTCCAGCGCTTCGGCAAGGCGAACGAGGTGGCGGACGCCATCCTTTTCCTGGCCTCCCGGGAGTCGGCCTACATTACGGGCGCGGTCCTTGAAGTCGCCGGAGGGCTATGAAAATGCCGACCGGACCGGAAACCGTCCTGCCTCACCGGCCGCCCTTCCTGCTGCTTGACGAAATCGTCGAGGAATCGGAAAGCCACGTCCTGGCCCGGACCATCCTGCGCCCGGATGACGAGTTGTGGTCGCGGGTCTACGCCGGCCATTATCCCGGCAACCCCATCACGCCCGGCGTATTGCTCTGCGAAATGCTTTTCCAGGCGGCGGCGGTGTTGGCCTGCCGTCTGGCCCGCCGCCTCGGCCTTTCCGGCACACCGGTGGCTACCCGCATCCAGGAGGCCAAATTCAGGACGCCGGTGCGGCCTGGCGACCGCGTCGACATCCGGGCGGAACTGGCGGAACGGCTGGCCAACGCCTTTTTCATGCGGGGGAGCGTCAAAAAAAACGGCCGTCTGGCGGCCGAGGCCAGATTCGCCGTCGCGCTGGCGAAGACCGCGGCCGCCGCCGACAACCTCGACCGCTTCAGCCCGAGCCCGCCGAAGGCGGCCGAAAACGCCTAGCGGCCGGGCGGCGGGATGTTTGCGATTGACGAAATCCGGGTCGCCGGGTAAAAGTGCTTAATCCGCAAGTCCACCCTCGATGAAAGGAGTTTCCGAAATGATGAAGGAAAACAAGATCCGGCAGATGATCGACGCCGGGCTCCCGATGCTCGCCACCCGGATATCCAGTTCCTGGCCCACGCTCACCGAGACCGCCGGCTCGACCGGGTTTTACGACTATGTGGAATTCCTGGCCGAATACTCCCCCTTCGACCAGTATGATCTGGAGAACCTCGCCCGCGCCGCCGAGTTGCACAACATGGGCAGCATGATCAAGGTCGATTTCCAGAATCGCGGCTATGTGGCGCAAAAGGCGCTGGCCTCCGGCTTCCAGGCCGTCCTTTTCACCGACCACCACAACCCCGACCAGGTCCGGGAAACCCTGCGCCTGGTCCGGGCCGAGACCGCCGGGCTGGACGGCATGATGGGCTACACCTCCCGGCGCTGGATCGGCTACCGCACCTCGCGCTCCCAGATGGAGTTCGTGCGGATGAGCGGGAAGAGCGTTTTCGCCTTCATGATCGAGAAAAAGGAGGCGGTTGACAACATCGAGGAAATTTGCGCCATCCCGGGCGTCGACATTCTCCAGTTCGGTCCCTTCGACTATTCGATGAGCAGCGGCTTCGAATTGGTCGAGCACCAGGATGAAGTCAAGGCGGCTGAACTGAAGGTCATCCAGGCCGCCCTCAAGCACGGGAAACGTCCGCGCGCCGAAATCCAATCCCCGGATCAGGCGGAATATTACTTGAAACTCGGCGTCAAGGACTTCTCGCTCGGCTCCGAAATGGCCATCATGCTGGCCTTCTGGCGCACCCAGGGCGAAAAGCTACGCGCCATGCTGCCCGGCGTCCCCGGCAAGGCTTGATCCGGGGAGAGGGTTCATGCGGGTCTGGAGTTCCCCGAGGGCCGTCCGCAAAGTTTCCTCGTCCAGATCGGGGCAATGCGGCCGGTAAGGCGGGTAAAAGGCGACATGCACGCGACTGAAGGGCAGGGGCAGGCGGAATTTGTCCCAGGAATTGAAGACCTTCGCCCTTTCCGCGAAGACCCGCACCGGCACGACGACCCCGTCGGCGGCGCAGGCAAGCAGCACGGCTCCGATTTTGGGTTCGTGGCGGGGGCCGGTCGGGCCGTCAATGGCGATGCCGGCGGCGCGGCCTTCGGCCCGCATCAGTTCCACCGTCTCCCGTATGGCCTGCAATCCGCCGCGGTTGCTTGATCCCCGGGCGGTTTTTATGCCCAGGGAATGCAGCATACGGGCGACGAATTCCCCGTCCCGGTGCTGGCTGACAATGGTCGCCAGGCTTAGATGCCGTACCAGGTAGGGGACGGGAAATATCTCGTCATGCCATAGGGCAAAAACCAGGGGCGTCCCGGCGCCGGCCTTGATGAAATCGCGGCCGGACACGTCATAGCGGAGGCTGGCGCACCACAGGCGGTAAAGCAATTTCAGCGGCCAGCCGATCAAGCCCGCGGGGAGCCTCATGCTTCGGCGGCCCTCCGCCTGGCGGCTGGCGCGGCGAACTCGCCGGCCCGGATGCGGGCAATCATCTCCCTGGCGCAACGCGGACAATAAACCTCGACGATCCGGCCCTCCAATTCACCGGGCCAAGGCAAACGGAATGCGCCGTTGACCCGGATCCTTTGGCATTGCAGGCATTTGACAATCATGCGGTTCCCCCGGCGGCAGCCATCCCCATCTCTCTTTCAAGATCATGGCAGTCTCTAATTGCCGGATTCGGACGCCGCCTTTCAAATCTATCGGGCGAAAACGGTCCTGACCAGACAGGCCGCATAGTCCAGGCAACGGCCAGCGGCGCCGCGCCCCCGATGCGATTTACAGGATCCAGGTGTGGCTGCTTTTTGCCGTGAAACTTTTACCCTTGGCTTGGCGCTTTACGCCAAACGCACGGGGCTTGGAATCCGTTTCGCCCTATCCAACTCCTCCTCCGCCGCTCCCATCCGGGCCGCCCTCCGGGGGCGGCGCCCAGGTTGGCGACAACTCGCGAGGCGGCTCCGCCGCCGCCTCCGGCCAGGGAAAAAGCTCGGACTCGGAAAGCTCGCCGAAGCGGCGCAGGGCGGGGAAAAGCAGGCGCTCGGAGCTGCCGAGGCAGCGGTTGTAGTTCTCGACCGCCCGGGCCAGGGAAACGCCCACTTGGGACAAATGCCGATAGGCGTCGCCGAAGCGCTTGTACAACTCCCGCCCCAAGTCGAATATCTTCATGGCGTTCTCCGCCGCCCGCCG
>JAISYD010000234.1 GCA_031270145.1 Planctomycetota bacterium | reverse complement strand
CCGTCACCCCGGATCAATTGGCCGGGCTGGCCCTGGAGGCGGTCAAGGCCGGCAAACATGTCCTGCTGGAAAAGCCCGGCGCCCGTCGCGCCGCCGAACTGGAGCCGGTGGCGGCCTTGGCGGCGCGGAACAAGGTCATGGTCAAGATCGGCTTCAACCATCGTTTCCATCCCGCCCCGCTGAAGGCCAGGGAATTGGTCGACCGGGGCGAATTGGGGCCACTCATGTTCCTCCGCGGACGTTACGGCCATGGCGGCCGGCCGGGCTACGAGCGGGAATGGCGCTTCGATCCGGAAGTTTCCGGCGGCGGCGAGTTGCTGGATCAGGGCTCGCACCTGATTGATTTGGCCCGCTGGTTCCTTGGGAAAATCGACGGCGTCCACGGCTATCTGCCCCGCTATTTCTGGCCCGGCCAGGTGGAGGACAATTGCTTTCTGCTGTTGACCGCGCCGGGCGGGGCCTGCGCCCAGCTCTCGGCCTCCTGGACCGAGTGGAAAAACCTGTTTTCCCTCGAAATCGCCGGGCGGGACGGCAAGCTTGCCATCGACGGCCTGGGCGGCGGCTATGGAACCGAGCAACTGGCCTTTTACAAGATGTTGCCGCGGATGGGGCCGCCGGAAACCACCATTTGGCAATATCCCTTTCCGGATCGCTCCTGGGAATTGGAAATGGACGAATTGCTGGCCGCCATCGCCGAAAACCGCCCTCCCTTGAGCGACATCGCCGACGCCCGGGAAAATCTGCGGATTATCGACCGGCTGTATGAAGGGCAATCAACCGGAGGGAGTCTCGAAAAATGACTGGCGATAAGCAAAATGACGGCGGCAAGGAAAAGATTCCCGCACGCCGGTTGATGAATGACGGATTGGCCCATGGCGATCCGGACGGAATAAATTCCCAATCCCGAATATCCGAAAATCGTAACCGGGAATTTTTTGCCGGATTCGTCAACGAGTACCAAAAGCAGATCGACGGCCTGGACGGCTACATCAATATTCGCCGCCATCTTGATTGCGCCTTGCGTGGCGTGCGTCATCTCTGCGATGTCGGGAATGGCGGCGTATTCGACTATGATGTCGCCGCCCTGCCGAAAATCACCGCCGTGGATCTGTTTTTTGCTGGGGGGAGAGAGAGCAATCCAAATGGCGGCAATATGGTTTTTGTCCGGGGGAGCGCCCTGGAGTTGCCTTTTCCGGACGGAAGCTTTGACGGCGCTCTATTGTCCATGTTGTTGCACCATCTGACTGGGGAATCGGTCGCGGCGAATCAAGCCTGTCTGGATCGTGCCTTGCGGGAGGCGCATCGGGTATTGCAAGTTGGAGGAAAATGCGTGGTGTTGGAAAGTTGTCTGCCGAATTTGGTTTATCGTATGGAACAAACACTATATCCGCTGTCGAAATGGCTGATAACCCGTTGTTTGACTCATCCTCCCACCTTCCAGTATTCCCTGGAGCGACTAGCCGGCGCCATGGAGGCATTGTTTGGCAATTGCTCCGTCCAGCTCATTCCCAGGGGAAGATGGCAGATATTTCTTGGAGCCAAATTGCCGAGTATCCTGCTGCCGACTTGGCCCGTCTTGTTTGAGTCAAATAAATAGGAAAAGATTCGACGAAACTATGAGAAAGACGCCATCATGATTATTGCCCGATCTCCCCTGCGCATCAGCCTTGGCGGCGGCGGCACGGATCTGCCGTCCTATTATCGCGATCATGGGGGCTTCCTGGTCGCGGCCGCCATTGACAAATATGTTTATATCACGGTGACGCGCCCCTTCACCGAGGGGATTTTCCTCAAGTACTCCCAACTTGAGCAGGTGGCCGGCGTCTCCGAGGTCAAGCACCGGATCATCCGGGAAGCCTTGCTGATGCAGGAATTGAAAACCCCCCAGGTGGAAATCGCCGCCCTGGCCGACATTCCGGCCGGTACCGGCCTCGGCTCCTCCGGCTCCTTCACCACCGCCCTTTTGAAGGCCCTGTACGCCCACCGCCGGCATCTTCTGCTTCCGCATGATTTGGCCGAGCTGGCCTGCCATATCGAGATCGATCGCCTGGGGGAGCCGATCGGAAAACAGGATCAATACATCGCCGCCTACGGCGGCCTCACCTGCTTCACCTTCAACCGGGACGATTCGGTTGCGGCGTCCCCGTTGGGCATCCCCATAGACGATCTTTTTGAATTGGAGGATCGCCTGATGCTTTTCTTCACCGGCTTTACCCGGAACGCCGGGGATTTGCTGCGGGATCAGAAGGAAAAATCCCAGAAAAACGATCGGGCCATGCTGGACAATCTCCATTATGTCAAGCATCTTGGGCTGCGCAGCCGGGAAGCGCTGGAAAAGGGCGATGTTTTCGCCTTCGGCCGCCTGATGCACGAGCATTGGGAAAACAAGAAGAAGCGCAGCGGCGGCATGACGAATCCCCGCATCGATCACTGGTACAACCGGGCTCTGGCCAGCGGCGCCGTGGGCGGCAAGTTGGTGGGCGCCGGCGGCGGCGGCTTCCTGATGTTCCTGGCCGAGGACAAGACCCGGCTGCGCCGGGCCATGCGGGAGGAGGGGTTGGAAGAACTGCGCTTCCGCTTTGATTTCGACGGCTCCAAGGTGGTGTTGAGTTGAGAGGAATCCGATGTTGCCGATCGCCATATTGGCCGGCGGCCTGGCCACCCGCCTGGGCGGCTTGACCAAGGCCACGCCCAAGGCCCTCCTGCCGGTGGCCGGGGAGCCCTTCATCCGGCGCCAGTTGCGCCTGCTAAGCCGAAACGGCTTCGCGGAGGCGGTTGTTTGCGCCGGTTTTTTGGGCGATCAAATCGAAAAAACGGTAGGCGACGGCCGGGAGTTTGGCCTTGCGGTCAGCTACTCCTTCGACTGGCCCGATCTTTTGGGTACCGGCGGGGCGCTCAAAAATGCCCTGCCCTTGCTTGGCGACAGGTTCATGATCCTCTATGGCGACAGTTATTTGACTATCGATTACCAAAAAGTGGCGGCGGCTTTCGCCGCTTCAGGCAAGCCGGCCTTGCTGACGGTATTCCGGAACGACGGGCGTTTCGACGCCAGCAACGTGATTTTCGCCGGCGGCGCGATCCGGCTCTACGACAAAAAGGTCAAAACGCCGGAGATGAATTATATCGATTACGGCCTGGGCTGCCTTTCGGCCGGGATCTTGTCGTCCTGGCCGGTTGACAAATTCGATCTGGCCGAGGTCTACGCCGCCCTGTCGAAAACCGGCAGCCTGGCCGGCCACGAGGTTTTTGAGCGCTTTTATGAAATCGGATCCGTGGGGGGATTGGAGGAATTGGACGGGTTACTGAGAAACCGGGAGACGTGAATGAGCGATTCAGCCAATAAAGCGAATAAATGGCCGAAAACATTGCCGCCCCTAACCGATGCCCAACAAGCCGTCAAAAGCGAGTTTATGGCGGCGCATCTTGATGCCAGGCAAAACAAATGGTATGGCGTCGTGGAGTTGAAATCAATCCGGAATCTCTTGTCCAATCCCAAGTGGAACAGCCCCGGGGCGGCGCGGGCGCTCCGGCAGGCCGTCAGCGGATCATGTTCCACCGCCGCCGATTTGCTCGCCTTCCAAAGCCTGCTGTGGATCGGCGTGCCGGTCTTGCTGGCCGCTCTCATATCCTTTTGTTTGGCCTTCGCGGTCAATTTCTGCGGCATGCGCCATTATGTCCATGGCGAGGTGGAAAAGCAGCGTAAAAACGTCGTGGCGCAACTTGTGCTTACATTCCTTGCATCCCTGGTTTCTCTATCCTTTATCGAGGGCATGCTCATGCTGTTTTCCCTGCGCCTGGGTTGGCCGCCCCTCCTGGTCAAAATATTGGCCCTGCCGCCGGTTTTCGTTTGGACCCTGTTTGCCGGGCGTTTCATTATTTTCAATAAATGATGGGAGAACAAATGTCGTTCAGCCAGGAATTTTTGCGGGAAACGGCGGAGATCGCGAATTCCCTCGAGACCGATGTTTTGGAAAAAATGGCCGGGGGGCTGGCCTCGGTCCGGGCCGGCGGCGGTCGCCTGTTCATCCTCGGGGTCGGCGGCTCGGCCGCCTCGGCCTCCCACGCGGTCAACGATTTCCGCAAGCTCTGCGGCTTCGAAGCCTATTCGCCGGTCGACAACGTGGCGGAGCTTACCGCCAGAACCAACGACGAGGGCTGGGACGGCGTTTTCGCCGCATGGCTCAAGGGCAGCCGCCTGCGGCCGGCCGACGCCCTGCTGATCCTGTCGGTGGGCGGCGGCGATCTGGAGCGCAACGTCAGCCCAAACCTGGTCAAGGCCATCGATTGCGCCAAAGAGATCGGGGCGAAGATTTTCGGCATCGTGGGGCGCGACGGCGGCTATACCGCCAAGCGGGCCGATGTCGCCGTCGTCGTGCCGACGGCCAACCCCGGCCGGGTCACCCCCCACACCGAGGCCTTCCACGGCGTGATTTGGCATCTTCTGGTCTCACACCCGGCCCTGAAACAGAACCCGGCCAAATGGGAATCGGCCCGATGAGCCCGCGGCCGGCGGTTTTCCTGGATCGCGACGGCGTCCTGAATCTGGTCGCGCTCAAGGCCGGCAAGCCCCACCCGCCGGCCGACGCCGCCAGCCTGACGCCGACCCCCGGCGCCCCGGCGCTTTTGGCCCGGCTGAAAAAAATGGGCTTCGTCCTGATCTGCGTCACCAACCAGCCGGATTTTGCCCGGGGCGCCAGGACCCTGGCGAACATAGAGGCCATGAACCGCAAGGTACGGGAAAGCCTCCCGCTGGACGATCTGCTGACCTGCCTGCACGACGGCCCGGACAATTGCGCCTGCCGCAAGCCCAAGCCCGGGCTTTTGCTGGAGGCGGCCGGCAAATGGGGCGTCGATTTGTCCGCCAGCTGGATGGTGGGCGATCGGGCCAGCGACGTGGCGGCCGGAAGGGCCGCCGGCTGCCGAACCATTTTTTTGGCTTTTGGCTATGCGGAAAGACCGCCCGAACCGGCCGCCGATTTCACCTGCGGCGACCTGGCGGCGGCGGTGGACATCATTGAGAGCGCAAAGGAGACCGGAGATGAAAGCGATTGAAAATCTGTCGATCAAGCTGTTCGCCGACGGCGCCGACCAGGCCGGGATGCTGGAAATGTACAAAAAATCCTATATCCGGGGCTTCACCACCAATCCCACCCTTATGCGCAAGGCCGGCGTAACCGACTACGCGGCCTTCGCCAAGACCGTCATCGCGGCCATCCCCGACCGGCCCCTGTCCTTCGAGGTCTTTTCCGACGAATTCGCCGAAATGGAGCGACAGGCCAAATTGATCCGCTCCTGGGGCGACAACGTCTATGTCAAAATCCCCATCACCAACAGCCTGGGCGCCTCGTCGCTCCCCTTGGTGAGGCGCCTGGCCGACGGCGGGGTCAAGCAAAACGTCACCGCCCTGACTACCCTGGCCCAAGTGCGGGACGCGGCGGCGGCCCTGGCGGGCGGCCCGCCCGCCTATGTCTCGGTCTTTGCCGGCCGGGTGGCCGACACCGGGCGGGATCCGCTGCCGCTCATGGCCGCCGCCGTGGCGATGCTGGCGCCCCATCCCCGGTTGGAGCTGATCTGGGCCAGCCCGCGCGAGCTGTTGAATGTTTTCCAAGCCGACGCCGTGGGCTGCCACATCATCACCGCCACCAACGACATCCTCAAGAAACTCGCCCTGGTGGGCAAGGATCTGACCGAGTTTTCCCTGGAAACCGTGCAAATGTTCAAGCGCGACGCGGAGGCGGCCGGCTTCAGGCTGTAGGGGATCCCCGCGGCTTCCCCTCGGCCAGGCGCCGCACCTCGTCCAAGGGCATCTCGAACAGGCTCGCCGCCTCCTCCGGCGGCAGTTTCCGCAGGGCGACCCGCAAGGCATTCGCCTTGCCCTCCGCCCTGCCTTTCTCTAACCCTTCCAATATCAGTTCCTCAGCCAAAGTGGCAGTCATTTTTTCGGCCTCCCTTTCGCTGAGGTTTGTCAAGGGAAGGGGCGGCCGGCGGCGAATTCGACCGCCCGGCGCAAGGGCGAGTTCGCCTGACGTTTGCGCGTCGGCGGCAAATAATCGGGAGAAAAGGCCAGGATTTCCCTTGACATTTGGGATTTTATCCTGTAGAAAGTTCCACGTTCCGGCTGGGGACGCCTTAAGCCTCAAGGCCGGAATTGCCGCCGGGCGGACGCGGAGGCCGAATCCCCTCCGGCCCGTCGCCGCTTCTCGCCGGACGCGCCATGCGGGGCGGCGTCCGCGGCGGCATGTTTTTCTGTCCCGCCGGGGCGGAGGAAGGCGGCGGGGCGGCCAAAGAGGCCGTGGCGGCCGGGGAAGCCAGACCGGCCGGCCTGTCCCGGGTGGTCCGCCTGACCGAGAGCGTCGGAGACGGTATATTGCCGCAACACTTTGTAAAAACAGGAGAAACAGAAAATGCCGGCGTAGGCCGGCCGCAAAAAAAGCGAAATGTCCGCCGATCAAGAAGCCGGGAAACCTGGAACCGCCGGCAAAGCCGCTTGCCGGCGCCGTTCCTTAATGGTAATCCGGGAAAATTGGCTGGCCGGGATGAAAATTGTCTCCTGGAAGCGCTCGAGGGAAATTTTCGGAATCTAGGCCCGGCGACCGGCATAACCGCC
>JAISYD010000098.1 GCA_031270145.1 Planctomycetota bacterium | reverse complement strand
GCGCCGTCGATGACCAGGTTGGAGCCGGTCACCAGGTTGGCGGCGTCGCTGGCCAGATACACGGCGGCGGCGGCCACTTCCTCGGGATAGCCGAAGCGGCCGGCCGGTATTTTCCTTTTCATGGCCTCGCCGGTTTCGCCGGCCCAGGCCTTTTTGCCGAGTTCGGTGAGGATGACGGTGGGCGAGATGGCGTTGACCTGGATGTTGTACTTGGCCCATTCGCAGGCCAGCACCTTGGTGAGGGCGATGACCCCGGCCTTGGAACTGTTGTAGGCGGCATGCCGATCCAGGGCGACGATTCCCCCCTGCGAGGCCATGTTGATGATTTTTCCCCCGCCGGCGCCGATCATTCGCCGTCCCGCCGCCTGCGACATGAAAAACAGGGCGCTCAGGTTGAGAGTTATGGTCCGGTTCCAGAAATCGGCCGAAAGGGTTTCGGCATTGTCCAGGAGGGCCACCCCGGCGCAATTGACCAGAATGTCGAGCTTCCCCAATCGGGCGACGGCTCCGGAAACGACGCTTTCCACCACCTTGTGGTCGGTGATGTCCCCGATCAGCGCCACCCCCTTGCGACCGTGGCCGCCGATTCGCTTCGCCGTCGCCTCGGCGGCGTCCCCGTTCATGTCCGCCGCCGCGATGTCCGCCCCCTTCCGGGCGAACATCAGGGCGATGGCCCGGCCAATCCCGGCTCCCGCGCCCGTGACGAGCGCGGTTTTGCCGGACAATGAAAAATTCTCGTCGAATCCCTTGAATTCCATGGGAAATCTCCTGCGCGGAATCCTTCGGGTTGAGGCCGGCCGCCTTGATGGCCTGAATGGCTCCCAGGGTCATTTCGTCGTTTTGGCCGATGACGCCGTCATGGCGCCGGGGCGGGCGTTCTCCATCGGGGCCGAGGTATATACTGTTCGCGGTGCGAAGTTGTGATTCCCCGGATTGCGCACGGCAAGAAACGAGTCGAGGAAACCAAGGCGGAATAGGGCAACCCCCTCTCCCCATTTTCACAATTTCGGGCCGCGCACAGTATATATCCGCCTTCCTCCTTTTGTCAAGAGCCCAGCCGGCGATTTTCCGGGGCGAACCCGGGCGAAGGGCGCCGGGGCGGGCGGCGGCGGCCCGCCCCGGAGGCTATGCCGAAAAGGAAGCGCGGAGGTCCGGGATTGGGTTCAAGGCAACAGCAAGACCTTGAGCGAGGCCGCAGTGTCCGCCGCCTTCTCCAAGGCCTTGTCGAAGTCGGCCAGCGGGAACTTTCCGGTGATCATGCCCTCGGTTTTCACCTTGCCGGCGCGGAGCAGCTCCAGGGCGACGGGATAGGTGTGCGGGCTGATGTGGGCGCCAAGGATGCTCATGGCCTTTTTGTCGCCGACGACCGACCAGTCGGCCGTGACGGGGGAGCCGAAAACGCTGAATTCGACGAATCTCCCCTTCTTCCGGATCATTTCCAGTCCCTGGACGACTCCGCTCGGGTGTCCCGACACCTCGTAATAGACGTGGCAGCCGTAGCCGTTGGTGAGGTCGAGGACCTTCTTGACCGCGTCTTCCCTGGCCGCGTTCACGACGACGTCGGCGCCGAACCTCCGGGCGAGGTCCAGGCGGTTTTCCATGACGTCAACCACCACCAGAAGCTTGGGATTGGCCAGCCGCGCCAACTGGACGATAAAGCCGCCTATGGTGCCCATTCCGGCCACCACCACCACGTCGCTCAAACGTACCGAACCGGTCTGGAAGGCGTTCACCGCGCAGGCCAAGGGTTCAACCGTGGCCGCCGCCGCCGTCTCCAGGCCGTCCGGTATCCGGTACACCAGCGATCTCGAACTGATCAGGCAGTATTCCGCCCACGCCCCCTCGGTGACGCCCTTCTGAAAGCCGTACATGGTGTGGACGGCGCAGAGATGGTAGTCGCCCTCCCGGCAATATTCGCATTCCCAACAGGGAAGGATCTGCTCCACCACTATCGGGTCGCCTTTGTCCACGCCCCACTTTTGCGACGCCTCGGCGTCGATTTCCTCCACCACCCCGGAGAATTCGTGCCCGGGCGTCACCGGGGCGCGCATCCAGCCCGGCTTCGTTCCGTCGCCCCAGTAATAGGGGGCGCCGCGATAGGCGTGAAGGTCGCTGCCGCAGATGCCGCAGGCCGCGACCTTCATCAAAAGTTCGCCCCGGCCAGGCCTGGGAACCGGCTTGCGGATCAGCCGGTAATCCTTGGGGCCATGGGCCACGACCGCCCGCATTTCCTCAGTCATGCCGTTCTCCTCGCAGTAAAGAATCAGCCCAAAAACAACTTATGCATGTTTAGACAAGGAACCGAGTCGCGGCGGTAAATTTTTGCCCGAGGTTGGGCAAAAATTTACGAGATCGACGTTGGCGACGCGGCATAAACATGCATAAGTTGTTTTTGGGCGAGCCCCAATCGGGATACATCATCGCCTTTTCCCGAATCGTGATCACGTTTTCGGACGCTCCTCGCCTATAGCTCCCATCCGCAAGCCCGCCTCCATCGTCTCCTTCAGCAGGGATTCCCCGCCCCTATCGCCTGTCAGTCGACGCCATCTGCTCATCAGCGACGGGTCGTCGATGGGAGGCTCGCGGGTGAAATATTTCATGCCGCAGAAATGCTGCCAGTAGGGGTTCTCCATCCATTGTTCCACCGTCTCCTCGTCCGACAGGGTGAAAAGATGCTTGAGGCAATGCAATCCCCCCATCAACCGGGTCGGGTTGGCGGAGGCGCCGGGGATTTCCAAAAATCCGCCGTCCAACTCGTTCTCGAGACGTTTCCAGTCTATTCTCTCCGCCAACTTGACCAAGGGGTGCTGGAGATTGATCATCCTGACCAACTCCATCTGGAAGAGGGATGGCCGGCGGTTGTCGATTTCATTCTTTCTGCGCTTCGTCTTCTTTTTTTGCTTCGTTTTGCCGGCTTTCAAGGCTGTTTCTCCGTAATTTTGCGGTCATTGTACCAATTTTTACCGAACTTCAAACCGTTTTTCCGGGTTTGGGGGTTATTTCGCCCGAAATATTATTTTTCGGGGGCGACTATATATCCAAGACGAAGTGGTTTTCGGTAAAATTTTTCAATATTGGGCTGTGAGGCGCCACTTCCCGTCCCAATTTTACCGGCAACCTCTCTGATATGGGTATATAACCTTGGGGTGATTATCGTGATCCCCATTTTCGAATACGATTGGCTCAATTTTCTTTAAAAGTCCACTCTGTAGCCACTTTATTTATATGCGGGTTCTAAGCTATTTTTGGGCGAACCATAGCCCAAAATCCAGGCTTCAGCGAAAAAATTCATGCCCGCCGCCCCGTCAATATATCGCCCACCACTCCACAGGCCTATCCCTCATCGAAACCACACTTCGTTATGCTCAGGGTCCGGCAGTTTTCCACCACCGTCCGGACCGTCTCGACAGGAAAGCCGTCTGTCGACTTGGCGTCGACTTCCAGGGTTATTTCCAGTTGCGCGCCCGGACTGTTCGCCAATTGACTTATCACCTCCTCCACCAATTTCTGCACGTCGCGGTTGATCCGGGTCGGGTCCAACCCGGCCGACATGTAGAAATGCCTGTTCCTGGGCGCCGGCGGCGGCGCGGCGACGCTTTTAGGCAT
>JAISYD010000045.1 GCA_031270145.1 Planctomycetota bacterium | reverse complement strand
CGTCGCCCAGGTTCACGCCCACGGCCTGGCCTCTTGCGATCTGCATCCCCGCAACCTGATTTTGACGCCTGAAGGAAGAGTCAGGTTGATCGATGTTTCCTTCAAGGGCTCTATCATTATGAGCCAAGCAAAGGATCTGACGAAAGTGCGGAAAATGTTCGGCATGGCCCACCCTATCAAGAAAATCCTGCTTCCCACCTGGCGGCGGAGATTTTTGTTCAATTTTGTGCTGGCCCGCGACTTTTTGCGCTCGACCCTCCGTCGCTGGCAAGGCAAACTTTGAAATTGGCCGCGGTCCGGCAATCCGTCCAGTTCCACATTTCCGGGCTTTTCCGCGTTTCTCCAAGCCGGCGCCGGACATGGCGGCGCCGGGCGTTTCCGCGGCGCGGCGTTGCCGGACGATTTTTTTTCCAACCTCGCTCTTTACAGGCCATGCGGTTATGAATAGGCTATAGGCGGAGTCTTGACCGTATTTTTGGACGCAAGGGGGAATAGGCCCATGAAAAACGTGGAAATGTCGGTGGAAGGCAACATTTTGACCATCAAGGTGGATTTGAGCAAGGAGTTCGGCCCATCCTCCTCGGGAAAGAACATCATCATCGCCACCACCGAGGGGAACCAGAGCGTCCCCGGCCGCGATGAGAAAATCGGCTTGAACCTTTACCGCAAACAATAGCCGGCGCTTTTTCCGCCAAACCGCGCAATCGGCCGACGGAGCGATGGTTGAATCGCGACGGAGTTTATTTTTGCCGGCGGACCACAGGAGCATTTGCATGCCCTTCCCCAGACTGGCGGGCGTTGTCCTGCATCCCACCTCCCTTCCCGGCGGCCACGGCGTCGGCGACATCGGGGCTTCGGCCCGGGATTTCGTGGATTTCCTCGCCGACTCCGGCATGGGCATCTGGCAGGTTCTTCCGCTTGGGCCGACCGGCGACACCTACAGCCCCTACCAGCTCCTGTCCAGTCAGGCCGGCAACCCGCTCCTCATTTCCCTCGACAACCTCGTGGAAATGGAGCTCCTCGACCCGGCCGATCTGGAGGGGGCTCCGGCCAACGCCGATCAGGCCGATTACCTGGCGGCGGCGGCCTTCAAGGGCAGAGCCCTCAGGCTGGCCTTCGACAATTTCATCGACAGCCGGGCCGATGTGGGGCTGACCCGCGAATTGGAGGACTTTTGCAACCGGGAAAAGCACTGGCTTGACGATTTCGCCTTGTTCGTGACGGCCAGGGAGTTTTTCCGGCGGGCGCCCTGGTGCGCCTGGGGCGACGCCGAGCTCCGCCGGCGCGGCCACGACGGAATGGCGCGTTTCGCCAGGGCGCATTCGCTTGAGATCCGTTTCCACCGCTTCCTCCAGTTTATTTTCTTCCGGCAATGGCGCAACCTGCGGCTTTACGCCGCGAAAAGGAATGTCCGTTTTTTCGGCGACATTCCCATTTATTGCGCCCACGACTCGGTCGACGTCTGGGCCAATCCGTCTCTTTTCCGGCTTGACGCGAATGGCGGGGTGGAACTCATGGCTGGAGTGCCGCCGGATTATTTCTCCGCCACCGGCCAGCTTTGGGGCAACCCGGTTTACGACTGGAAGGCCATGCGCGGGAACGGCTTCCTATGGTGGCGCCGCCGCCTGCGGGCTTCCCTGTCGCTGGTGGACATGCTCCGCGTCGATCATTTTCGCGGTTTCGAGGCTTACTGGGCGGTGCCAAGCGGGGAGACCACCGCCATCAACGGCAAATGGATCAAGGGGCCGGGCCAGGAGCTTTTCGACGCCTTCCGCAAGGACTTCGGGGATCGGCTCCCCATCGTGGCCGAGGATCTCGGGGTAATCACCCCGGCGGTCGAAAAGTTGCGCCTCGACAATCGGCTGCCCGGCATGAAGGTGTTGCATTTCGCCTTCTGCGACGGCGCCGAGGCCTATCTGCCGCACACCTATGTCCCGAACACGGTCTGCTACGTCGCCACCCACGACAACAACACCACCCGGGGCTGGTACGAGGCGGCGGGGCCGGAATACGCCAACGCCTCGCCGGAGGATGTCTGGCGCGAGCGCGACCGGGCCAGGCGCTATCTCGGCCGGGACGGCTCCGGCATGGCCTGGGACATGATGCGCCTCGCCATGTCCTCGGTGGCCGACACCGCCATGCTCATTATGCAGGATGTGCTCAATCTTCCGAACTCCTGCCGCCTGAACCAGCCGGGCCTGGGGCGGGGCCAGTGGCGCTGGCGCTTGACCGCCGACGATTTGGCCCGGGCCAACCGGAGCGGCCTCCGGGACATGGCGGAACTCTACGGCCGGCAGCCGATCAAGCCGGAGCGCAAGGCGGCTGAGGATGTGGAGGCCGGGGAATAGATGCTTTTCGCCAACGCCTTCGTCCGGAGCGTCGTCCTGATTCAGCCGCCGCGGGTCGTCTCCTCCCTGGAGATCGAGGCGCGGCTGGCGCCGGTCTATGAGCGCCTGAAACTCTCGGCCGGCCGACTGGAATTGATGACCGGCATCCGGGAGAGGCGCTTTTGGGAACCGGGGACCAGGCCGTCCACCGCCGCCGCCAGGGCGGGGGAGGAGGCGCTCCGCCGCTCCGGCGTCCCCCGTGAGAGCGTGGGCTGCCTTATCCACGCCTCGGTTTCCCGCGACTATCTCGAACCCGCTACCGCCAGCCTGGTGCACGAGAAGCTCGGCCTTTCGGGAGACGCCGCCGTCTTCGACCTGTCGAACGCTTGTCTTGGCGTCCTGAACGGCATGGCCCAGGCGGCCGCCATGATGGACGCCGGCCAAATTGAGGCCGCCCTGGTGGTGTCCGGCGAGACGGCGGAGCCGCTCCACGAGGCCACCATAGCCAAGCTCCTGGCCGACCGCCGACTGGATCGCCAGTCGCTCAAGCGCCAATTCGCCAGCCTCACCATTGGCTCGGCGGCGGTGGCGGTATTGCTGACCCGGGGCGGCGGCGAAATCGCCGGCTCGCCCGGTCGCCGCCTGCTGGGCGGGGCGGCCGGAACCGACTCGGGGGCGAACCGACTCTGCCGCGCCGATCCCGGCGACGCCACCCCGGCCGGCCCCATCATGAGCACCGATTCGGAGGGTTTGCTCCACGCCGGCTGCGCCTTGGCGGCGCGCACCTGGGAAAAGGCCAAGCGGATTCTGGGCTGGGACAACGCCAGCCCGGATCGCATTTTCACCCACCAGGTCGGGAAGGCCCACGCCAAGCTTACCCTGGAAACCCTGGGTCTGCCGAATGAACGCGATTTCCCCACCGTGTCCTTTATGGGGAACACCGGTTCGGCGGCGCTGCCGGGCGCCTTGGCCCTTGGGATCCGGGATCTCGAAATCGCCCGGGGAGCCAGGTTGGCTTTGTTGGGAATAGGCAGCGGACTGTCCTGCCTAATGCTTGGAATGGAATGGTGACCGCGATGCCCGAGGAAAAGAAGGTAATTCCCCAATCCCGATCCGCCATAGATCGCCGGCATTGGGCCGCCCGGATCGGCGTCCCCTTCAATCGCCTCAAGGCGCCGGCCTTCAAGGCGCTCTATCCTTTCGATTCGCGGCTGTTCAAACTCGCCAACAATTATTCCTACCATTATTTGGACGAGGGGGAGGGTGAGCCGGTGGTCATGCTCCACGGCAATCCCACCTGGTCGTTCTTCTACCGCGGCCTGATCGGAGGGTTGCGCAGCGGCTACCGCTGCCTGGCCCCGGATCACCTCGGCAGCGGCCTGTCGGAAAAGCCGGAACGCTACAGCTACACCTTGGCCAATCATATCGCGAACCTTGAGTCCTGGCTGGAGGCGATCTTGCCGCCGCAGTCGTGGGCGGGAGGCAGGATCAACCTGGTGGTCCATGATTGGGGCGGCCCCATCGGGTTCGGCTACGCCATCCGGAACCCCGGTCGCATTCTCCGGCTGATCGTCATGAACACCTCGATATTCACGGCCGGAACCATGCCTTGGGTCATCCGCCTATGCCGCCTGCCCTACCTGGGCGCCTTTGTGGTGCGTGGACTCAATCTTTTCGTCGGCGAGGCGACGGTGCGGACCGTCGTGCGCCATATGCCGGGCAAAGTCCGCTCCGGCTACCTTTTGCCCTATAATTCCTGGAAAAACCTGGTCGGCGTCCACTCCTTCATCAAGGATATACCCCTGGATCCCGACTCGCCGACCCGCCGACTGTTCAATAACATTGAGAATACGGCCCAGGCGAAGCTGGCCGGCAAACCCATGCTCATCCAGTGGGGCATGCGGGACTGGTGCTTCACCCCGGCCTTCCTCAAGCTTTGGCGGCGGAACTTTCCCGGCGCCAAGGTTGACGAGCATCCGGCCGGCCACTACCTGCTTGAGGACGTGGGGCCGAAAATCCTCGCCAACATCCGGGAGTTCCTCAAAAGGCCAACCTCGTGACCCGGCGCTTCCGGCCCGGACTCCAGAGGAGATGATGCCGAATCTCGCCGCCCGCCTGCGCGACCACGCCGCCCGCTTTCCCGAAAAACCGGCCGTCATCCTTTGCCGCGGCCCGGGGAAGTCCGGCCAGCTCAGGATCGCGTCCCATTCCTTTGCCGAGCTGGAGCGGGACTCCGACGCCGCCGCCCGCGGCTTGCTCGCCGCCGGGGTCGGCCGGGGATGTGTGACCCTGGTTATGCTTCGCCCCTCTTTCGCCTTTTTTTCCTGCTTTTTCGCCTTGCTCAAGATTGGCGCCGTCCCGGCTCTGATCGATCCCGGCATGGGCGTCGCCCGCTTGCTGGAATGCGTGCGGCGGCTGGCTCCGGCGGCGCTGGTTGGCGTTCCGGCGGCCCATCTCGTCCGCCTGCTCCGTCCCGGCTGCTTTCCCGGCCTGCGGACGGCGGTGACGGTGGGACGCCGCTGGCTGTGGGGCGGCCAGAGTTGGGAGCGGCTCCGCCGCTTCGATTCCGCCCCCTTCCCCTTGGCCGGGATGGGGGACGGCGATCTCGCGGCCATCCTCTTCACCACCGGTTCCACCGGGCCGGCCAAGGGGGTTGAATACACCCATGCCGCCCTAGGGCGGCAAATCGACATCCTTTCCTGGACGTTCGGCATAACGCCGGAGGATCGCGACGCCGCCGCCTTTCCCGGCTTTTCCCTCTTCTCCATCGCCCTCGGCATGACGGCGGTTGTCCCGGATCTGGATCCGACCCGGCCCGGACAGGTGCATCCGCCCAACATAATCGCGCCGATCCGGGAACTTGGCTGCACTTTCTCCTTCGGTTCGCCGACGCTTTGGGACCGGGTGTCGGCCTATGCCGAACGCGGGGGTGTGCGTCTGCCCTCGCTCAGACGGGTGGTCATGGCCGGGGCGCCGATCCCGGCCGTCGTGCATCGCCGCCTATTGGGCGGGACGCTGCCGCCGGAGGGCGGGACCTTCACCCCCTACGGCGCCACCGAGGTCATGCCGGCGGCTTGTCTTGATGGCCGGGAGGCGCTGGCGGAAACCGCCGGGCTGACGCTGGCCGGCCGGGGCGTCTGCGTGGGCCGGCCGGTTCCGGAGGTGCGCGTCGAGATCATCCGCATCGACGACGGCCCGATTCCGGAATGGGACGCTGCGCTTCTGGCGCCTCCCGGCGAAATCGGCGAAATAGTCGTCCTGGCGGATCACGCCTCGCGGCATTACCATCGCCTGCCCGCCGCCGACGCCCTGGCGAAGATCGCGGACGGCGGCCGGTTCTGGCATCGCATGGGCGATGTCGGCTGGCTGGACGGTAAGGGGCGTCTGTGGTTTTGCGGCCGCAAGTCGCACCGGGTGCGGACGCCGGCCGGGGATCTGTTCACCGTTTGTTGCGAGGCGATTTTCAACCAATCCCCGGAGGCGGCCCGGAGCGCCTTGATCGGCCTTCCGGGGGCGGACGGCTTCGCCAAGCCGGCCTTGGTGGTCGAGCCGATCCGGAAAATCCCGCGCCCGGCGCGCCGGGCGGCGGCCGATGCGCTGTTCCGGCTCGGCCAGGCCAATCAACTGACGCGGGACATCCGGCTCCTGTTCTTCCATCCCCGCCTGCCCACCGATATCCGTCACAACGCCAAAATACGCCGGGAAGATCTGGCGATCTGGGCCGCCGGCCGGTTGCGGGAGGGATTCCGGTTGACGTCTGGACTTTGAAACAGTATTATTTTTTTGTCGGCGGCATATCGCCGCCTGGAATCAGGGGAGAAAAATTATGGCGGGAACGACCAAGAAGCCTGTTGCGGCCAAACCGGCCGCCAAGAAGACCGTGGCCAAGGCTGTGGCCGCGAAACCGGAAGCCAAAGCCAAGCCGGCGGCCAAAAAATCGGCGGCCCCGAAGTCTGCCGCGAAGCCAGCCGTCAAGAAACCGGTGGCCAAAAAGAAGTAGCCGGCCAACCTTCCGCGACTGCTTTGATTAAATCCGTCCCGCCCCGCCCGTGCCGATTCAGCGGCTGCGGAAAGGTTGGTATTCCCGCATGCCGGAATGACGTGTTTTAGAGGTATGCTGGGCAGACGGCAAAACCGCCATTCAAGGCGCAACCAGCGTAATTGCGCGGATGCCTTGGCCAAGTCAATTTTAAAATGCGGCAGGATCATTTGATTCATGGCGACTTGATCCGCTGGACGATTGCCGTGAACAAGCCGCTCTATGCGGCGTTGGACATTGCAATGGCTATGCGGGGCGGATCAATTGCCGGGGCCTTGCTCTCCGTCCCCCTCCGCCTCATCGTTCCCCTGTCCGCCGCCGCCGTAGGCTTCCAGCTTGCGGTATAGGGTTTTCAGGCCTATGGCCAGGCTTTTGGCTGCCATGGCCTTGTTGCCGCCGTGGCGGGCGAGTTCGGCCAGGATATACTGCCTTTCAACCTCGGCCAGCGGCTGGCCCGGGGTCACATCCAGGCTGGGCGCCGGGGCGAGACCGGTGATTTCCTCCGGCAACCGGTCGGCGTCAATCAGCTGGCCGGAACTCCTGACCACCGCCCCCTCGACCGCGTTTTCCAATTCGCGTACATTGCCGGGCCAGGCATAGGCGCGCAGGGCCTTCAGGGTTTCGGGGGCGAATTGCCGGTCGAAGCCGTAGCGGACCGAATATTTCTGCCGAAAATGCTCGGCCAGCAGGGGGATGTCCTCCGGCCGCTCCCGGAGGGCCGGCAAACGCAGGCGCACTACGTTGATGCGGAAATACAGGTCATCCCGGAACTTGCCTTCGTCCACCCGTTGCCGCAGATCCAGGTTGGTGGCGCAGATCAGCCGGATGTCGATGGGCAGGGTCTCGGTTCCGCCCACCCGCTCGAACTCCCGCTCCTGCAGGACGCGGAGCAGTTTCACCTGGGAATCAAGAGGCATCTCGCCGATTTCGTCAAGGAAGAGGGTGCCGCCGTCGGCCATTTCGAAGCGGCCCCGGCGCTGGCGGATGGCGCCGGAGAAGGCGCCCTTCTCGTGGCCGAACAACTCGCTCTCGATCAGTTCCCGGGAGAGTACTGCGACATTGACCTTGACGAAGGGGGCGCCTTCCCGCCGGGACAGGGCCTGGATGGCGTTGGCCGCCATTTCCTTGCCGGTGCCGCTTTCGCCCTGGATCAGGACCGTGACGTCGGTCTTGGCGATCTGGCGGATGAAATCCTTGACCTCGGCGATTTTCGCCGAATGCCCGACGATGGCGTCGAGGGCGCTGGCGCGTCCGATCTGCCGTTCCAGGGCCGAAAGGTGCAGGGCGTTTTTGATGACTGTGCGCAACCGGTTCAAATCCACCGGTTTCAGGAGGTACTCGTAGGCGCCCATGCGGGTCGCCTCGATCGCGTTTTCAATGGTGGCGTGGCCGGTTATCATCACCACCGGCGTCTCGGGGCTGGTCTGCCGCAGCCGGCGCATGACGTCGAGGCCCGAGCCGTCCGGCAGCTTCAGGTCGGTCAGCGCCAGGTCGAAGCGGCGCTCGTCGATGTATTTGAGCGCCATGAACTGGTTGGCGGCGGTCAGGGTCTGATGGCCCAAATCGCGGATCAGCTCGGTGATGGTTTCGCGGGTGGCGTCGTGATCGTCGACCAGGAGTATGAGTTTTCCCTCGTTCGCCATCGCCAATCAACCCTTGTCCCGGAGCATTTTTCCGACCACCCTGGCGGCTCTTTCCGGTTCCCTGGCGATGGCCGCCGCCGCCCGCTTGACGCCAGCCATCCCTTGTTTCGCCTCGCGGATCCGTTCCAGCAATTCCCGCTCCTTCTCCTCCCGCTCCCGGGCCATGCGCCTGGTTTCGGCGGCTTGCCGGGCCAGCCGGCGCTTGGCCAGCGTCCGGCGCACCAGGAGCGCCGCCAGGGCGGCGGCAAGGATGGCGACGCCGACCAGGGCCGACATCAGCGATCCGCCGGCCCGGCGGAACCAGGATCGGGATTAGGCATAGTCGATAAAGACGCTTTTGACGTCGGCCGGCGTCAGGCAGCCGGAAAGCGCCTTTCGGTGTACCGCCTGCCTGACGAAGCTGGTGATGGCCTGGAGGACGGCGCGATGAGCGTCGTCGTCGTCCTTGGGGGTGAGGGCGAGAAAGACGAAATGCACCGACGCCCCGTCCAGGGAATTGAAGCCCTGGCCATTCCGGAGTCGGGCAAAGGCCAGGAGCGGCCTTTTGGCGAAGCCGATGCGGGCGTGCGGTATGGCCACGCCGCCGCCAAGGGCGGTGGAGCCAAGCGCCTCGCGCTCGTTGATCAGCCTGGACACGGTCGAGGCCTGGGTCTTGACCACCAGCCCGGTCGCCACCATGTTTTGCACCAGGGCCTTGATCACCGATTGGCGCTCTTCGGAGGCTGGGTTGATTATGATGTTGTCCTCATGGATAAGTTCGGCGAGCGTTTTCGGAGCGGGATCCGGCATGGTCGGTCTTTCGTTTGAAATCCGCATGTTCCAAACTCTTCCGGACGGCCCAGGCATCGCCGCCACCTACCGAGTTTATCTCGCCAAACCGGGCAATGCAAGAAAAAAACGTTTTTTTGGGCTGCCTTATCAGGTGTTCGAGGGGGCGGCGTACGGGTTGCGGCAGATGCTGGAGCGGACCAAAGCGCGCTGGGGCTTGAGGCCAGCCTCTGTTCTCAGCGTCGTCGACGGTTCCAGAAGC
>JAISYD010000357.1 GCA_031270145.1 Planctomycetota bacterium | reverse complement strand
TAAGGCGGGCGAGGCGCGGAGCATAGGGTATACGGCCCTTCTCGCCCTCCGCGAACGGGGCGATGGATCGGAAAAACGGGAAATGGCTCTGCCGCCGGCCGAGCGGCGGCGCTGGCTGCGCTTTCTCGTGGACTATGCCGAATACGTCTTCGAAAAGCGGCTCAAGGGAAAAAACCTGGTCTTCCAGTTGCTGGGGAGGAGGGGAAATGCGGCGGATAGGCTTCATCCCCCGCCGCCCATGAGCTGTTCCTCCACCTCGGCGAAAAATTCGTCCAGCCCGGCGTCGGCCAGGTAAATCCCCCGGCCCGGCCCGAGGGCGACCGGCCCCCGGTTCACCACGATCACCTCGCCGCCGGCGCTGGATGGCAGCGACGCGGCGGGGTAGACGGCGAGGCTGGAGCCCAGGACAAGCATGAGATCGGAGGCGGCGGCCAGCGACAGCGCCTCCGGGAGGTTCCGGACGTTTTCCCCGAAGAACACCACGTCGGGCTTTATGGTTCCGCCGCAGGCGGAGCAGACCGGGACCTCGGCCGACGCCTTGAGCCTGGCGGCGAGTTCGTCCCCGTCGCAATCCTTGCCGCACCTCCGGCAATGCGCGGTCCGGTAGTCGCCGTGGATGGGGTAGACGCGCCGGGAGCCGGCCAACTGGTGCAGACCATCAATGTTCTGGGTGACGATGCCGATGTCCCGCCCGTCCGCCTCCAGCCTGGCCAGGAAGCGGTGGGTCGGGGTGGGGGAGATTTTTTCCAGCATGGCGAGGAAGTCGCGCGAGAAGGCGTAGAAGGGGCCGGGGTCGCGGTCGAAATGGTCGATGGCGAAGACGGTCTCGGGATCATAGGCCCTAGTCACGTAAAGCCCCCGGGGGCCGCGGAAATCCGGCACCCCGGCGGAGGTGGACAGGCCGGCGCCGGTGAGGACGGCCATTTTTTTGGCGTTCCGGATTTTGGCGGCGCATTCCATCGGGGCGATTGGCGAGAAATCCATGGCTTCTCCTGGACGGTCCCTTTATTTTCTCTTGTTGCGGCGGCGTTTTTTGCGGCCGCCGGTCTCCCCGCGGGAGGAGTCGTCGCGCTCCTTGCCGGGCGGCGGGTCGCTGTGGCCGGCCTTGGCCGGGTTTTCGGCATCGTAGTCCGGCTCGAGGAACTTGGCGGCGAAAGATATCTCGGAGGCCGGCCGCATCCGCTTCGCCGCGAAAATATCCTGGTCCCACAAGCCCATTTCCAGGCCGCGGGCGTGGACGCCGGGGAGGGGCGCCAGAGCCGAGAGCTGGACCATATCCTTCCAGAAGGGCTGGGCCAGGCAATCCTCCATGCCGGCGGCGTGCGGCTGGGCTAAGTTCGCATCCCCGGCCAAAAGCAGGATGTACATGGCGTAAAGGGCATCGGCCGCCTGGCTCTCCCGCTTCAGCCGGCGCCGCGAATCGGGGGAAATGAGGGTTAGGGGGTTTTCCCCCGGCGGCGTCCGGGGGAAGCGGCGCCAGTCCAGATCCACCGCGACGTCGACGGGCTCCGTCCCCCATTCCCGCCATTTCCCCAGATGGGACGCCGCCTTGCCGGCGTTGGCGGCCAACATGCTTTTGGCCAGGGCCGCGCGCTCCGGCTCCGGATCGTATTTGGCGATTAGGCCTAGCGAGGTTTGCCGCCACAGGAGATCCGGCATGGCCTCCCGGCCCGCGAAGCCGGACAGCCGGATGCGGGCGTTCTCCTCGGCCGCCGCCGCATAGACCTCAAGGTCGGCGGCGAGGCCGGAGGCTCGCCAGCCCGCCAGCAACATGGCTAGGTGGAAGGGGCCGTTGTCCGGGTCCGGGTTGGCCATGGGCGGACCGGCGTCCGGGATCGGCTTCCCGTCCACACCGCTCAGTACGAAGTTCTCCCGCCTGAGGCGTTCCAGCCATTTTCCGACGACGGAGCGGAACTTGTCCTGGGTTTCGGAGACGATGGCGGCGGTGGCCATCCCCCGCATGGCGGCGAAAACCCAGGCGGCGTGGTTGTCGCGTCGGGGAAAGGCGTAGAAGCCCCGGCCGTCCGGGGCGAGCCCGCCCACCAGGAACGAGCGCGGCGCCACGGTGGCGAGGCGGATCAGGCCGCCGATCAGGCGGTCCAGGATGGCCTCCTCTCCGGGCGCTTCCACGCCGAGCTCCAGGCGGAGGAGGTAGGAGTCGAAAAGCAGGGCGTGGTTGCGGCAGGAGAAATGGTAGCCGCCGCCCAGGCCGGATGGGTTTGGGAGGCCGGCCCTGGCCTCTCTGGCGTTGGCCAATCGGCGGGAGGGGAAGTCGTCCCGCCCGTAGTCGTAGTCGAAGGGGAGGCCGATTTTCCGGAAGAGGAAGCGCTCCTCCACCGCCGCCATGGCTTGCCGCACCGAAGCATCGAGAACAGACATAACCCCGCTTTCGTCGTCAGAAGTTTCGCTTATTCGACCACATCCATCTCTTCCGCCACGAACGACGCCACCCGCCAGCCGGCGTCAAGGGTCAGAAGCACCCGGAAAACCTTTCCCGCCCCGCCGCGCGAAGGCGGGGCGTAAACCTTGTAAGGCGGAAAGCCGTTGGTTTCAAATTCGGCGAGAGCCTTGGCCGCCTCTTCGGCGCCGACGCCTGGCAGGAAAAGCCTGGCGCCCAAGTCCCGCATGGCGGCGAAGTCTCCCCGCCGCGCCGCTTCGGCGAAAGGCCCGATCTCGCTGGCGGCGAGGTTGCGGCCAGTAAGATCCGAGGCGCCTCCCCCGGAAGGCGGCGGACGCCACAGCAACCAGGCCAGGGCGAAGGCCAGGGCGAAGGCGACGAAAAAAACGGCGGCCAACTCCGGCAGATTCCGCCGCCGGCCCGCCGGAGGCTTTTTCTCCCGAGCCATCCGCCTCCCGTCCTTTGCGCCGAAGCGCTTTGGCCTACCGCTTATCGCCGGAACCGCAGCCATCATACGCGATCGGCGGCGTCATATCAATGTTTTTCGAAGCCGGCGGACGGGATTCCGGGGCTTATGCGTCCGCCCGCCGGGACAGGGCAATTTCGCTTTTGCGGCGAATCCGTTCCGGCTCGCCGCTTGGCGGAATGACGGCGCTATAGCCCGCCCCGGTTGCGCCTTATGGAAGAGACGGCTTCAAATCAAATCCATGAAAGAGGTGGCGCAGGCCGGGAAACTGCCGACCCGGACGGGCACATCCGCATCCGACGGCGGATAAAATATGCCCGGCGGCTTGGCTTGCCTGGCGGCCGGCGCCGGCGGAATGGCCGGCTTGGCGGCTGGTTCGGCTTCCTCCGTATTCCCGATCGGCGGACATTTCCTTGTTTCCGGCTTGGGGGCGGCGTTCGCCGGCTTCGCCGTTTCCCCAGGTTTTTCAAGCGCTTCGGCGGCGGGTTCGGCTTCCTCCGTATTCCCGATCGGCGGACATTTCGACTTTTTCGCCTTGCGCTCGGCCATGGCGATCTTCTCCAGTTCCGCCGATTTTCTAAGCACTTCCTCGAATC
>JAISYD010000297.1 GCA_031270145.1 Planctomycetota bacterium | reverse complement strand
TGCATGGAAAAGACTTGCGCTTTTGATATTGACGGTGGCATGGAAATAGGTATAAAGCGGATGTCGCCGTAAGGGAAAGGGAATGCCTTGAAACGAGAACTGGTTACGATTGGCTTCGCTCCAACCAAGCGCGATGTTTTCAACCATCCCGAGGTCCACGAGGCGGCTCGAGCCATCCGCGCCAAACTGCCTGCCTGGCTATCCGATTCGGTGCGGATAGTCGATATCGACGACGTAACCCCCACCGGTCTTCTGGAGAACGAGGCCGGGGCGCTGGCGGCCATTGACAAGTTTCGTCGGGAAAAGGTGGACGGTCTGTTCACGCCCCATTGCAATTTCGGTTGTGAAAGCGGCGTGGCTCTGGTCGCCGCGCAACTTAAGGTCCCGTTGCTGCTTTGGGGTCCGCGGGACGGCGATCCCTCCGGGGGCGGGAATCCGGCGGTCGCCCTGGCCGGCCGTACCCGCGACAGCCAATGCGGCCTGTTCGCCACCGGCAAGGCCCTGCGCCGGATGAACGTCCCCTTCACCTACATCCCGAACGGGACGCTGGAGAGCGGGGGGATCGAGCGCGGCTTCAAGGCTTTCACGGCGGTTTGCGCCGCGGTCAAGGCGTTCCGGGAAACCAAGGTGCTCCAGATTAGCAGCCGGCCCGACGCTTTTTGGACCGTTATGTGCAACGAGGGCGAATTGCTGGAGCGATTCGGCGTCCGCGTTTTTCCCGTCACCCTCATCGACTTGGTGGAGAGCATGAAAACATTGCGCCGGGACAAGGGCGGGACGGTGGCGGACAAGGCTGACGCCATACGCGCCGCCTTCAGCCTGCACGGCATCGGCGATGAAAGCGTCCTGCAAATGGCGGCTTATTGCTTGGCGGTCGGTGAGTTGGCGGAACAGAATCGCTGTAACGTCGTGGCCACCACCTGCTGGAGGGCTTTCCGCATCGCCACCGGCATCGCCGCCTGCGGCATGAACGGTTTTATCGGAGAAACCGGCCTGCCGGTAGTGTGCGAGACCGACATCCACGGCGCGATCAGCGTCCGGCTGATGCAGGCCGCCGCCATGTCGGACGAGCCGTCCTTCTTCGCCGACGTCACCGTTCGCCACCCCTTCAACGATAACGCCGAATTGCTGTGGCATTGCGGCAATTTCCCGCCCTGCCTAGCCGAGGAGGGCGTCGTCCGCAGCCTGAAATGCTCCGAAAGCCGTGGAACCCCCTCTCCCGGCAAGTCTTATTTCAATATAAGGAAGGGCGACGTGACGGTTTGCCGCTTCGACGGCGACCATGGCGAATACAGCCTGCTGATGGGCGAGGGCAAAAGCGTGGACGGTCCCAAAACCGTCGG
The DNA here is from genome assembly GCA_031270145.1 of Planctomycetota bacterium. Lineage (GTDB taxonomy): Bacteria > Planctomycetota > SZUA-567 > SZUA-567 > SZUA-567 > JAJBSZ01. The sequence goes on along the minus strand of JAISYD010000297.1, from coordinate 2,518 downwards.
CACCTATTGTTGGTTCGAGGTCAAGGATTGGATCGCCTGGGAGGAAAAGCTGGTCGCCGGCCCCTATATACACCATGTCGCCGGTTCCTTTGGCAGACTCGCCCCGATTCTGCACGAGGCTTGCAAGTACCTGGGCGTGGTTCCCGATCCGGTGGAGCCGGATGCGGCCTGGATCCGCGAGTTCTGGCGCGGGCGCGCGGTTTAATTGTTTTTGCCCTTGGCCCTTGTTTTCCGGCCGGAAAACAAGGGCCAAGGCGATGTTTTTTCCGATCCGGCCGGTTTCGGGCGGAATCGCCCCAAGGCAAGAATATACTTCGGAAAAATTAAACGATTACCCGCAACCGGAGCAAACATGGAATATTGCGAGCAACCTCTGAAAATCGACGGCGAGCGGGTTTGGCGTTCGTATATCGGCGGCAGCCTGCTTGATTTACTGCATGGCAAGCCGGACTCGCCGGACGGCCGTTTTCCCGAGGAATGGATGCTCTCCGCCACCGCGGCCCAAAACCCCGGCCGCGAACACCTTGAGGAGGGGATCTGCTACCTTTCCGGCAGCGGCCGGAAGATCAGCCTCAGGGGGCTGATTGCCGAACAGTCGGAGAAAATGCTGGGCCGCGCCCACGTCGCCGAGTTCAAGGATTCCCCTGGAATATTGATCAAACTTATCGATTCCCAGGTCAGGCTGCCCATCCAGGGGCATCCCAACCAGGATATGGCGAGGCGCTTTTTCGACTCCCGCTTCGGCAAGACCGAGTGCTGGCATATCCTCGGCCTTCGGAACCAGGCCGGCGTCGAGCCCTGCGTCTATCTCGGCTTCAAGCCAGGCGTCGCCCGCGAAGCCTGGCGGGACGCCTTCCTTCGCCAGGACAAGCCGGCCATGCTTGGCATGATGCACAAGCTGAGGCCGACGCCCGGGGACACCTTGATCGTGCATGGCGGCATTCCCCATGCCATCGGCTCCGGCTGCCTGCTGGTGGAAATCCAGGAGCCGACCGACTTCACTTTCAACCTGGAAAGGAGGATGGATTTCGGGCTGGAAATCCCGGAAGCCGCCTGCCATCTGGGGATCGGCGTCGAACACATGCTGGATTGCTTCGCCTACGGCGGCAAATCAGAGGCCGACACCCTGGCCGCCTGGCGGCTGGAGCGGAAAACTCTGGCCAAGACGGCGGATTATCTGGTGGAAAGCCTGGTGGATTACGACGTCACCTCGTGCTTCCGCATGGAGCGGCTGCTCCTGACCGGGCGCTTCGACCTCGCCGCGGACGGGATATTCTCCGGCTTGTATGTCGAGGGCGGCGGCGGTGACCTTGGCTACGCCGGCGGCGCGATGCGGCTGGCCGTAAACGATCAGATATTCCTGCCTGCCGCCCGCCGCGACATCTCCATCACCGCCGACGACAGCGGCGAACCTCTCCGGCTTATCCGTTTTTACGGCCCGAGGATTTCCTGATCCGGGCGCCGGGATGATGGCGGAGGGAGGAGTTGCCTAGACGGCGAAACGGGATTTTAAGGCGCGGCCGGCGTATGGCGCCTGGCTTCCATTGACGGGCGGGGTTGAAGGGATTGGCGTGGAGGTGCGAGGTTTTTGTGCGGGTACGGACATTTTTCGCAAAGGAAAAGTACTATGAAAATCGTCATCGCATCGGATTATTCCGGCTTTCCGCTGAAGGAAGCCGTCAGGAGGCATCTCGCCGCCAGCCACGAGATAACCGATGTCGGCCAGACCGAGCCCGGGGACAAGTTGTCCTATGTCGACGCCACCGTCGCCCTGGCCAAGGAGATCCAGGCCGGGAAATTCAGCAAGGGGATCCTGTTCTGCGGCACCGGGGCCGGCGTTTCGATTGTCGCCAACAAATTCAAGGGCGTCTACTGCGTCCCCTGCGAAAGCGTTTTCACCGCCGAGAACTGCGCCAAGATCAATGACGCCAACGTCATTTCCATGGGCTTCAACGTGGTTGGGCCGGCGAATGCCATCAGGATTGCCGAGGCTTGGCTGCCGCTGGAATTCGCCCAGGGCTTCGACCGGGATCGCCGGGAATGGCTGGAAGCGGGCCTGGACAAATTGAAAAAAATCGAGGCCGGCAACTTCAAGTGATGCCGGGATGGCTGGGATGCCGGGCGCGGAGCGGAGTGCGCCGCAACGTCGGCGACTCCGTCACGCGCCAATCATCCAGACGGGACAAGAAGGCGTCGGCCGGAATGGCGGCGTTTTTTTTCGACTTGTAATCGGCCCGGCAAGAAGCTACAATAATACTTATTTCCATCCGTTTGCCGTTCTCGCTGGAAGTGGAATATGCTTGGACATTTGACAGAGCCGGTTTTGCCGCTGGCGGTTGGCGATGGTTACAACCGATTGCCGCCGTTCACCCAAGTGCTTTTCACGCCCACCATAGTGGTCACCATTATTGTGTTTGGAATCGCTGTGGTGGTCGTTGTTTATTTTTCCTATCGCAATAACCGGCAAAAAGCCCTCCAGCGCCGGGAGGAGGCGTTGCGGCTGGCGAAAAAATTGCTC
>JAISYD010000284.1 GCA_031270145.1 Planctomycetota bacterium | reverse complement strand
GACGATGGCGGAAGTTCGGCGCAAAGGACGATTTGCGACCGCGGCGCCGGAAGGGATGGACGGGGGGGCGCGTCCGCCCCGGCAATGAAACGTTCGTCGTGACCAAGCGCCGGTACTGGGTCGGCGCGTCGCGTTTGGGTTGTCGTCAACTTGGGACAATAGGAGAAAAACATGAGAAAGATTCGCCAAATAGCGGGTTTCAGCCTGATTTTGGCCATCGCGGCGGCGACGTTGGCCGCGTTGCCGGCAAGGGGTGAGGATCAGTTCGCCGCTCCCAAGGCTCTTGCCGCCGTCATCCCCTATCCCTATCCCGGCATCAAAGCGCTGGATCCCTCCTTCGGCAAGTACATTCCCTATAGCGTCGAGGTCGAACGGATAGGCCACGGATTCCGCTGGGCCGAGGGCCCGGTATGGTTCGGCGATGGCCGCTACCTGCTGTTTTCTGACATCCCCAACAACCAAATCCTCCGCTGGGACGAGGAGACCAACCGAGTCAGCGTCTTCCGCAAGCCGGCCAACTATACCAACGGCCTTACCCGCGATGGTTATGGCCGACTCGTATCCTGCGATCACCTGCGCCGCGTCACCCGCACCGAATACGACGGCTCCATCACGGTTTTGGCCGATTCCTACAAGGGGAAGAAGCTGAACTCGCCGAATGACATCGTGGTGAAATCCGACGACTCCATCTGGTTCACCGATCCCATTTTCGGGATTGCCGGAAACTACGAGGGCTTCCGCGGCGTCCAGGAGCAACCGCACATGGGCGTCTACCGCATCGACGGCAAGACGAATGAAGTCACCTTGGCGGCGGAGGACATCCGCGGGCCCAACGGGCTCGCCTTCTCGCCCGACGAATCCATCCTCTACGTCGTCGAGGCCCGCGCCACCCCCAACCGCCTCATCCTCGCCTACGACCTGGTCAACAACGGGACCGGACTGGCCAACAAGCGCACCTTCATCGATTGCGGCAACTACATGGCCGACGGCTTCAAAGTCGATTTCGAGGGCAACCTCTGGGTCGGCGTCGGCGGCAGAACGCCGGAATTGAACGGCGTGGCGGTCTACAACCCGGCCGGCAAGCAAATAGGCTTCATCAACACCCCGGAGCGCATAGCCAACCTGGCCTTCGGCGGCGAGAAGGGCAACCGCCTCCTGATGTGCGGCGGCAAGTCCCTCTATTCCATCTTCACCGAAACGGTTGGCGGCTACAAGTTCCACAAGTAAAGCCCCGGCCGTTCCCCGCCTGGGCTGGGGCGCCCAGGCGGGGAAAACTTGACGTCCGGAAAAACATTATATAATGGATTGTCCGCTTTTCAGCCATCTACGGCGGTTGCGCCGGACATCCAACCAAGCGCGGAGGCGACTTGATCATGAGTTTCACCGTGGCCATCCCCCAGGACATCAGCAACGCCGGCAAGGATTACCTCAGCGAAAAAGGCTACCGCCTCGTCGTCGGTTCCGGCCCGGCCGGACCGGACGAGATCAAGCGGCTGATTGCCGGGGCCGACGCCATCCTGGCCCGCACCAATCCCTTCCCGCGCGAGGTGCTGGAGGCGGCCGCGAAGTTGCGGGTCATTGGCCGCCATGGCATCGGCGTCGACAATATCGACGTGCCCTATTGCACCCAGCGGGGAATCTGGGTTACCCACACCCCCAACGCCAACGCCGTATCGGTGGCGGAGCACGTCATGGGCTTCCTGGTCGCGATCGCCCGCGGCTTCGCCTTCATGGATCGGGAAACCCGCGCCGGCAACTGGGAAATCCGCAACCAGCGCAAAGGGGTCGATTTGGACGGCAAAACCCTAGGGGTGGTGGGCTTGGGAAGGATCGGCAAGCTAGTGGCGGAAAAAGCCCGGGCCGCCTTCAACATGGAGATACTCGGCTTCGACGCCATCATCAAGCCGGAGAACTATCCGGCCGGCGTCGCCGCCGCCGCGACGGAGGACATTTTCGCCCGGGCCGACTTTGTGACCCTGCATGTCCCCGCCGTGGCCGGAACCCGGGGCATGGTGGACGCCAAACTGCTGGCCCGCATGAAAAAAACCGCCTTCTTGATCAACTGCGCCAGGGGCGAAATCGTCAAAGAGGGGGATCTCCACGACGCCCTGGCCAACCATCGCATCGCCGGCGCCGCCATTGATGTCTACGAAACCGAGCCGCCAAGGCCGGACAACCCGCTATTCCGGCTGGACAACCTCCTGGCGACGCCTCACAGCGCGGCCCTGACCGCCGAAGCCATGGACAGGATGGGATTGCACGCCGCCATGGGCATCCACGCCGTGCTGAGCGGCGGCAAGCCGGAGTGGCCGGTGAACCAGCCGGCGGCGCCGGCAAAGTAGAAGCGGGGAGACGCCCAAGGAGACGCCATGAAGCCGAGCACCTTTTTCGAGCGCTATCGGGAGATAATCGCCGGCGGCATCATGTTCGCCATCGCCGGGATTTATATCCACGGCATCCAGTCCATCCGAATCCGGAGCCAGGTCCGGGTCACCGCCAGGCTGATTCCGGAAATTCTCGGAGCCCTGGTCGTCATCCTCGCCATCATCCAGACTATCCGGGGCGTCAAATATCTCCTCGACCTGCGCCGGAGCAACGCCAAAAAAAACGTCCCGGCGGCATTCATAAGCCGGGAGGAGCGCTCCAGCCTCTGGCCCATCGCCCAGACCTTCGTGATCA
>JAISYD010000243.1 GCA_031270145.1 Planctomycetota bacterium | reverse complement strand
ACGCTTTTCGGCGAAATACCGCTCCGCGGCGGCGGCGAAGATATTTTTCGAAAAAACAAAAATAAGATTGACTATCCCGGCGCGAACGATAATATATGCGGCGTAATCGTTTCTGTTTGGGATTCCCTTTTATACCGAAGCCGCTTGAAATTTTGGATTCTCAAACCTTTTGCCGGAAGCGCGCGTTATTAAGATTGCGACAACAAAAGACCGGTTTTCCAATGTACTCCGGCATATTCCGTTGTTCCGTTTTTCGGCGCCAGGCGTTTCGGCCAGAAGTTTCCGCCGCAGCCATTCGTCCCTTTGCCGCCCGGGCCAAGTTCAACCGGCCGGCGGAGATTGTTTTCTTTCAGTCACTCTAGTCAATGGGTAATCCTCCTCCGATATGGATCAAGTTCTTTTCCTTATAGACGGCCATGCGCAAATATACCGGGCCTATTACGCCATGGAGGGATTGAAATCCCCTTCCGGCCAGGCCACCGGAGCCGCTTTCGGCTTCGCCAGGATGCTGTTGGACATCATGGGCAACCACCGCCCCGGCGCCCTGATCGCCGTCTTCGACTCCCCGGGGAAAACCTTCCGCCATGAGCGCTACCCCGAATATAAGGCCACCCGCAAGCCGCCGCCGCCGGAACTCCTGGAGCAGATACCCCTGGTCCGGGAAATCGTCGAAGCCTGCCGGATTCCCTCTTTTTCGCTGCCGGGCTTCGAGGCCGACGACCTCATGGGAAGCCTGACCCGGCAGGCGAGGGAAGCCGGTTGGGAGGTGGTGCTGGTCACCGGCGACAAGGATTGCGGCCAGTTGCTGGAGGACGGGGTGAGGATCCTCGATCCGGCCAAAAACGCCTTCATCGACGCCGACGCCTTCGCCGAGAAAAAAGGCGTGCGGCCGGAACTCCTGACCGATCTCATGGGGTTGTGGGGGGATGCGGTCGACAACATCCCCGGTGTCCCCGGCATCGGCGAGAAAATCGGCGCCCAGTTGATAAGCGAATACGGCGACCTGGAAAACCTGCTGGCCCACGCCGACAAGATAAAGGGGAAGCGCGGCGAGTTGATCCGCTCCCACAAGGAAACCGCCATCCTCTCGAAGGAACTCGCCACCATCGACCGCCACGCCCCGGCGCGGCTCGACCTGGAGGCGGCGAGGCTGTCCGATCCGGACCGCGCCCGCTTGCGGGACATCTTCATCCGCCTTGATTTCCGCTCCCTGCTGTCCAAACTAGACGTTCCCTCGGGATCGGCGGAGGCGGTTGGCGGCAAAATAGGCGGCGATTACCGGTTGATTGACGACGACGAGCGTTTCGAGGATTTTTTCCGCCAGTTGCGGGAGCAAAAATTCTTTGCCCTGGACAGCGAAACCACCGGCCTGGATCCCCTGCTCGACCGCCTGGTCGGCCTCAGTTTCTCCTGGCGGAAGAACACCGGCTTCTATCTTCCCTTCCTGGGGCCGTCAGGCGCAAAATGCCTGCCGATTGGCTGCATGGAAAGGCTGGCGCCGATCCTCGAGGATCCGGGAATAGGCAAGACCGGCCACAATATCCGCTACGACGCCCTGGCGCTGCGCCACGCCGGCATCCGGCTGGCCGGGGCGTCTTTCGACAGCCTGATCGCCTCATCCCTCGTTTCCGGACATTTGGCCCAGCATGGCCTCAAGGATCTGGCCCGCCGGCATTTCGGCGTCGCCATGACCGCCATCGAGGAGCTCATAGGCTCGGGCCGGAAGCAAACCAGCATGGACATGGTCCCGTTGGCCGATGCCGCCAGCTACGCCGCCGCGGACGCCGATATGTCCTACCGGCTTTACCTGGAGCTGTCTCCCAGGCTGGACGAGCGGGGGGTCCGGGATCTGTTTGAAAAGGTGGAGATGCCCCTCTCCGACGTCTTGACCGACATGCAGGCCACCGGCATCCGCATCGACAGCGAGCTGCTCCAGGCGCAAAGCGCGCAGACCGGCGAGCTTATCGACAGCTTGACCCGGGAAATCCACGAATTGGCCGGGCGCCCCTTCAACATCGCGAGCCCTAAGCAGCTGGCGGCCGTGTTATTCGACGAGATGGGGCTGCCGGCGATCCGGAAAACCCAGACCGGCCTCTCCACCGACGAGTCGGTGCTGCAGGATCTGGCCCAGTTGCACGATTCGGAAATCGCGGACCGCATCATCGAGTACCGCATGTACGCGAAACTCAAGAACACCTACCTGGACGCCCTGCCGAAAATGGTCAACCCGGAGACCGGCCGCCTGCACACCAGCTTCTCGCAAGTGCGCACCGCCACCGGCCGCCTGGCCTCCTCCAACCCGAATTTGCAGAACATCCCGGTCCGCACCGACCGCGGTCGGGCCGTCCGGGCGGCCTTCATCCCCGAGGACGGCTGGAAAATGCTGGCCGCCGACTATTCCCAAGTGGAGCTCCGGGTCCTGGCCGCCTTTTCCGGCGACGCCACCCTGGCCCGCGCCTTCGCCGAGGGGATGGACATCCACCGGGCGGTGGCGGCCGAGGTGAACGGCGTCAGCCCGGATCGGGTGACGCGGGAGCAGCGCTCCGCCGCCAAGGCGATCAATTTCGGGATCATCTACGGCCAGGGGGCGCACGGCCTGGCCGCCGCCATCGGCACATCGCGGGTCCAGGCGCAAAATTTCATCGACAACTATTTCGCCCGCTTCACCCGCATCCGCGAATGGATGGACGAGGCGGTGGCGGAGGCGGAGAAGCGGGGCCATGTCGAAACCATCCTCGGCTTCCGCCGGGAGATCCCCGACATCAGGTCGTCCAACCGGATGAAAAAAGCCAGGGCCGAGCGCGAGGCGGTGAACACCATCATCCAGGGCAGCGCCGCGGATCTCATAAAGACGGCCATGGTCAAGCTGGCGGCGGCGTTGCGCCAATCCGGCCTCTCGGCCCGGCTGCTCCTGCAGATCCACGACGAATTGCTGCTGGAATGTCCGCCGGACGAGGTGGAACCGCTGCGGAAAATCGTCCGCCAAGCGATGGAGAGCGCCATCCCCTTAGCCATCCCGATCAAGGTCGATCTGGGCGTGGGCGACAATTGGCTGGCGGCCAAATGACCGGCAAAGGCGGACGAAACGCGGCAATCAACGCGGTTGGCGTCACCGGCCTGCCCTGCTCCGGCAAATCGCGCGCCGCCGAAAGGCTGGCCGGGCTGGCCGGCGGCGAGGTCATCCAGGCCGACGCGCTCGGCCACGCCGTCCTCGAACGGCCGGAAGCGCGGGAATTGCTGCGGCTGCGCCTGGGCGCCGGGATCCTGGCGGCCGATCCGGCCGAGACCCGCCGCCGGATCGCCGACCGGGTGTTCTCCGATCCGGCGGCCCTGGCCTGGCTGGAATCCCTGGTGCATCCCCTGGTGGCGGCTGAAACCGCCATTCGGGCCGCCCGCCTGGCCGGAAAGCGGCTGGCGGTAATCGAGGCGGCGCTTCTCCCGGTCGCCGACATGGAGCATCAGTGCGACCGCGTCATCCTGATTGAGGCGGAGTTCCCGATCCGCCTGGACCGGGCGGCCCGACGGGGCTGGAACCGGGACGAACTGGAACGCCGGGACGCCCGGCTGGCGCCTCTCTTCGATCCGGGACGCCTGGCGGAGATTGGCGGCAAGCTGGTTTGCATCAGAAACGACAAGGACGACGGCCGCCTGGGCGACGAGGTGGCGGCTGTCTGGGAAAAATGGCGCCAAAGCCATTGGCCGCCGGAGCGGCGGCTGGATTGAAAGGCAACCAATGACTAGCGATGAAGCGAATCCACCAGTCGCGCCGGTGAAGCGCCGGCCGGGCCGGCCGCGGAAAAACCCCCTTTCCCCGCCGGCGGCGGCCCCCGCCGCCCAGCCGGATGCGGCCAAGGCCCCGCCGCCGGAGCCGATC
>JAISYD010000220.1 GCA_031270145.1 Planctomycetota bacterium | reverse complement strand
CGCCTCCCCCAGTTTTCGGTTCAGATCCGGGAGGCGGCCGTGCCGGAGTTCCGCCACCTGGTCGAAATGGCCGTTCCTCTCCGCCAGCTCCGCCTCGGTCTTGGCCGCCTCGATGTCGCCTTTCAGTTTGCGAATGCCGCCGATGACGTCCTTTTCCGCCCGCCAGGCGGCGGTCCGGGCCTTCAGCTCCTCGTCCAGATCGGCCAGGCGCCGGCGGAGTTCAGAGCGCCGCTCCTTGGCCGGGTCGTCCGTGTCCTTGTCCAGGGCCTTCAATTCGATTTCAATCTGGTTGCGGGAGCGGGTCATGGCGTCCAGTTCCTTCGGCATGGAGTCGATTTCCATCCGCAGGCCGGAACAGGCCTCGTCCACCAGGTCGATGGCCTTGTCCGGAAGGAAGCGGTCGGTTATGTAGCGGTTGGCCAGTTCCGCCGCCGCCACCAGCGCCGAGTCCCGGATGCGCACGCCGTGGTGCACCTCGTAGCGCTCCTTCAGGCCGCGCAAAATGGCGATGGTCGACTCGGCGGACGGCTCGCCGACGAAAACCGGCTGGAAGCGCCGGGCCAGCGCCGCGTCCTTTTCGATGTGCTTGCGGTATTCGTCCAGGGTGGTGGCGCCCACGCAGCGCAGTTCGCCCCTGGCCAGGGCGGGTTTGAGCATATTGGCGGCGTCGGCGGCCCCCTCGGCCGCTCCCGCCCCGACAATGACGTGCAGCTCGTCGATGAACAGGACGATTTCCCCGGCCGACTCGGTTATCTCCTTAAGCACGGCCTTGAGCCGATCCTCGAATTCCCCGCGGTACTTGGAGCCGGCGATCAGCCCGCCCACGTCCAGCGAAAGCAGGCGCCGGTTTTTCAGGCCCTCCGGCACGTCGCCGGCCGCGATGCGCCGGGCCAGTCCCTCGACCACGGCGGTCTTGCCGGTGCCGGGCTCGCCGATGAGCGCCGGGTTGTTTTTGGTGCGGCGGGACAGCACCTGCATCACCCGGCGGATTTCCTCGTCGCGGCCGATGACCGGATCCAGCTTCCCCTGCCGCGCCAGTTCGGTAAGGTCGCGGGTGAAGCGCCGGAGGGCCTGGTATTTCTCCTCCGGGTTCCGGTCCGACGCCCGGTGCGATCCCCGGACATCCTCCAGGGCCTTGAGGATGGCGTCGCGGACGATCCCGGCGGTGGAAAGGGCGGCGCCGAATTGGCCGGACGCCTTGTCGGCCAGGCCGAGCAGCAGATGCTCGGTCGAGAGATAGTCGTCGCGCATCCGTTCGGCCTCTTCCCAGGCGGATTCAAGGGCGGCCTTGAGCTCGCGCGACATCATGGCGCCGGCTTCCACGCCGGAAACCGTCGGCCTGGCCTCGAAAAGGGCCAGCGTTTTTTCGCGCAGCCAATTCAGATCGACGCCGATTTTCTTGATGACGGCCGGCGTCACGCCCTCCTCCTGGTCCAGCATGGCGAGGAAGAGGTGCTCGGGCGCGATTTCCTGGTGCCCGCGCCCGGCCGCCAGCCGGCTGGCCTTTTCCAGCGCCTCCTGGGTTTTCAACGTCAGTTTGTCCATGCGCATTTCAATTCCTCCGGGCGGCATCCGCCCCTCAAGTCGGTTTTCGCCGTCGCCCCGGCAACGCCTTTGCCGGAGCGATGGATATTCATGCTTTTAGCAAATCAAATGCCAATGTTGGAACGGTTGCCCCTTCCCTGTTGGTCCGCAAGCGGAAACAAAAAGTACGCCGCGACAGGAACATACTACGGCAAGCGACTTATTGACAAATAAAGACGCGTCCGTGTCATTATGACAATGGCGGCCATATTTTCCCCGCCAATGGATTCGTCATATGCTTGTAAAACATTTAATGGATGAATGATAAAGAGACAAGCGGCATTTTCCCAACTGTCGTTCATTTGCCGGCAAGCGATTCATTCATGGAGCGTAATTTTACTGAAAAGGGTGAAGGGCGGAAGGAAAATGCGGCAAAGTTTTTTTGCGAATTGACAAAATCCGTATTCATGATATACTCTTTTAGTTTTAAAACTTACGGGAAGGGAATTTCCGCGGAAGTCCCTTTCCGCCGAGATTAGGTTGCCAGGCTAGGTCCGTTGGCTTTAACTTCCATGAGCGTCGGAAGTTAAAGGCAACCGGCCGGCTTCCCGCCCCGTCCGCGGGAAAACGCCGTTTTTGGAGCTTCGCCGCGGCGACGGTTTTGTCATTGGGAGCTGGCGGTTATAACGTGAATGCCACCTTGAAAGCTATCCAGCAACTCATCTACAGCCAGGATAAGAACCTGTGTTTGGCCGCCATCCGCGTACTCAACGTGGTCAATTCATGCGAACCGGCGCTGCACAAATCGCTTGCCGATCTGATGATCGAGACCGACGATCCCGATATTTTCGAGGCCGCCCTCGCCGCCATCGAGAGTTCCCCCCACGAGCAGATACTGAAACAGCTGCTCCGGGTGCTGGACAAGGCGGAAGAGCATCAGAATCGAGTCATCGACGCCATCGCGAGGATTGGGGCCAAGGTCGTGCCGGCCTTGAAACAGCAGTTCGACCATGCGCCGCCCGAGACCCAGCGGCGCATGGTCCGGGTGCTGCCGGGCATCCGGAGCCATTTGGCGCACGTATTCCTCGTCGAATGCCTGGCGCACCCCGATCTCCATCTGATGCGGGAGGCCATCCGCGCCCTGCGGGAAGGCATCGGCGCCTACTCGGAGGCGGAGAAGGCCGACTTGCTCAACCTGCTTGGCGCCGCCTTGCGGGACAAGCGCCATCAGCAGAACGAGGCGGCGATTTCCGCCGTCATCGTGACCATGGGGATTGTCGCCGACGTCAAGGCCAAGGAAAGCCTGTTGGCGTTCATAACCCCGGCCGCCTCTATCCAGGTGAAGAGATACGCCCTGAGGAGCCTGGCTCAGTTGCCGCTGGCGTCGGAGCGCCATCCCGACCTGACCGCCATCCTCTATCCGCTGCTTGACGACCCGGATTACGAACGCCTGGTCCGGCATGTCGTCGCGGTGTTGCGGCTTATCGACCCCGCGCGGGAGGACCAGGGCGTCCTCCAGGGCCTGCTCGGCAACCGCCACATCGGGGTCAAGGTTTTCGCCATGAACAAATTGGCCGGCCTCGATTCGCCGGAAAACGCCCAATTGATTCTGAATTTCCTTTCGGCCGGCGAACAGGACCTGAAAGAGGCGGCGCTGGAGGCGCTGTCCCGCATGCAATCGGCGGTGAACATCGTCCTCAAGGCGATTGACGAAAATCCGGCCTCCATCAGGGTCCAGGACGTGATCCGCGTCCTGGCCGGCCACCGGAACCGGATAACCGCGGAGCGGGCCAGGAATCGCATCCGCAAAATGCTGGAGATGCGGGGGAAGAACGACAAGCGCTTCGAACTCGCCTGGGAGGCGTTGAAGCAATTGAAGCCGGACACCCTCCAGGCGGAAATGCTGAAGCTGGCCGACGCGGCCTTCGCCAAATCCGATTTCCGGGAGGCGGCCGTCAACCTGGGATTGCTGGAAAAGGGCGGGCTCCTCGATTCCGGGCCGCGTTACAAGCTGATGCTGGCCGCCCTGAAGGTTTCCGGCAAGTCGCGCTCGCGGAGCAACCGCGCCTCCGACCCGGCGCTGGAGCACGCGGCCGCCCTGCTGGCCGAAAACCCCCGGGAATTCAGGACCCGGCTTTTGGCCGAAAAGATACTGGCCGACGAGGATTTCCTCTATCTCGGCTTCCATTTTTCCGAACGGATGAACGAGGAGCGCCGCTTCGGGGCGGATTTGCTCCGTCACGTGGCCGCCCGCTGGCCCCGCCGGCAGACGGCCGCCCTGGCCAGGCAGAAACTCCAATTGGAAGGCCATCAGGATGGCTGAGCCGGGCGTTTAAAGGCGCCATTTCAAAAAGGAATGTCCCATGCACAGCAAGAACGGCGAGGCCGGGCGGCCTTTCCATCCCGCCAGCGCCATGGATTACCTTCCGGAGCCGCTGTTGCGCAAGCTCCAGGTCCAGCGCCTGGCCGAGTCGGTGTCCCGCGCCTACCACGGCCAGCGCTGCGGCCTGCTCAAGAAACGCATGGACGAGGCGGGCGTGAAACCGGAGGACGTGAAAAGCCTTGAGGACATCCGGCGGCTGCCCTTCTCGACCAAGGCGGATCTCCGGGACACCTACCCCTACGGGCTCTTTACCCTCCCGGACCGGGAGGTGGTGCGCATCCACGCCTCCTCCGGCACCACCGGGAAGCCGATCGTGGTCGGCTACACCCAAAGCGACGTGGAGGTCTGGGCCGACGCCATGCGCCGGGGCATGATCGCCTGCGGCCTGGGCGACGAGGACGTCATACAGGTTTCCTACGGCTACGGCCTCTTCACCGGCGGGTTGGGCGCCCACTACGGCGGCGAGCGCCTTGGCGCCATGGTCATCCCCACCTCCGGCGGCAACACCGAGCGCCAGGTCATGGTCATGCAGGACTTCGGCGTCACCGCCATCTGCTGCACCCCCAGTTATTTCGCCCATATAGCGGAAAAGGCGGCCGACTACGGGGTCGACATCCGGAAAACCCGTCTCAAGAAGGGGCTTTTCGGGGCCGAGCCCTGGTCCGACGCCATGCGCCGGCATCTCGAGGAGACGACCGGCATCCAGGCCCAGGACCTTTACGGCCTGTCGGAGATAAGCGGGCCCGGGGTGGCCATCGAGTGCCTGGAGCAGGACGGGCTGCATGTTTTCGAGGATTATTTCTACCCGGAAATAATCGACGCCGAAACCCTGGAGCCGCTTCCGGACGGCGAGGAGGGCGAGCTGGTCATAACCACCCTTTGCAAGGAGGCCATGCCCCTGATCCGGTACCGGACGCGGGACATCACCGCCATCATGCCCGGGCGCTGCTCCTGCGGCCGCGTCCTTCGCCGCATCCGCCGCATCGGCCGGCGCTCCGACGACATGATGATTATTCGGGGCGTGAACGTATTCCCCTCCCAGATAGAAACCGCGCTGCTTCGCATAAGGGGGCTGTCGCCGAATTATCAAATCGTGCTCACCCGCGAGGCCGGCCTGGACCAGATGGAGGTCAGGGTGGAAATCACCCCGAACATCCTCGGCGACCGCATCATGGAGTTGGAGGGAATGCTCGGGGAAATCGGCCACAGCATCCTGTCGATCACCGGCATCCACGCCAAGGTCACCCTGGCCGAGCCGAAGTCCATAGCCAGGAGCGAGGGCAAGGCGAAACGGGTCGTTGACCGGCGCGTCATCTGAGCCGGTTGGGCGTTTCCCGCGGACGGGGGAATCCGCCCCGGGCGGGGGCCGCATTTTTCGACAGCCGACATTTCAAGGGAGGCGGCAAGATGGAAATCAAGCAAATAGCCATTTTCATGGAAAACAAGCCGGGGCATCTGCGAACCATTTGCCGGGCCTTGGCCGACGCCGGCATCAGCATCCACACGCTTTCGCTCGCCGACACCAGCCAATACGGCATTCTCCGCCTGCTGACCAACGAGTGGGAAAAGGCCCGCGACGTCCTGACCCAATCCGGCTTCGTGGTCAACCTGACCGAGGTGGCGGCGGTCGAGGTCGCCGATCGGCCGGGCGGCCTGTCGGCCCTCCTGGACGTCGTGGGGAAGGCCGGGGTCAATATCGAATACATGTATGCCTATACCCGGCGGCTGGGCGACAAGGCGGTCATGATCCTCCGCTTCGACGATCCCGCCAAGGCCGCGGCCGCCCTCCGGGCCGGGAACGTCAAGACCCTGGCCGCCGCCGACATTTTCAGGAGCTGACGCGATGCCCGCGCAAAAACCCGAAAACCGCGTCCTGGACGCGGAGGAGTCGTTCCCCAGGGAGCGCATGGCGGCCCTGCAGCTCGAGCGGCTCAGGAAAATGATCGACTACGCCAAGGCTAGGACGCCGTTCTATGAAAAGGCCCTGGCCGGGGTGTCTGGCGGGGATTTGAAGAGCCTGGACGACATCCGGCGGCTGCCCGTCACGACCAAGGCGGATCTCCGCGACGCCTACCCCCTGGGCTTCATGGCCATCCCCCGGCATGAAATCGCCCGCATCCACGGCTCCAGCGGCACCACCGGGAAGATGACCTTCGTGCCTTATTCCAAAAACGATCTCCGCAACTGGACCCGCCTGGTGGCGCGCTTCCTCTGCGCCGGCGGACTCGGGCCCGGCCAGTTGGTCCAGATCAGCTTCGGCTACGGCCTCTTCACCGGCGGCTTCGGCCTGCATTACGGGGTGGAAGAGATGGGGTCGGCGGTGGTGCCGGCCGCCTCGGGCAACACCGAGCGGCAGTTGGCGATTATCCGCGATCTCCGGCCCGACGGCCTGGTTTGCACCCCCAGCTACGCCCTGGCCCTGGGCGAGGCCATCCGGGCGCACGGCGTGAAGCCCGGCGATCTCAGCCTCAAGCTGGGCTTTTTCGGCGGCGAGCCCTGGACCGACGAGATCCGCCGGCGCATAGAGGAGGACACCGGTCTTTTCGCCACCGACAACTACGGCTTGTCCGAGGTCATCGGCCCGGGCGCCTCGGGCGAGTGCGTCGAGCGGCGCGGCATGCATTTTTCCGAGGATCATTTCCTGGTCGAGTGCCTGGATCCCGACACCCTGTCGCCGGTCGACGAGGGCGGGCGCGGCGAATTGGTCATAACCACCCTGACCAAGGAAGGCATGCCGGTGATCCGCTACCGCACCCGGGATATAGCGAGCCTGAATCGCGCCCCCTGTCCCTGCGGCCGCACCGGGGTGAGGATGTCGCGGGTCACCGGCCGCTCGGACGACATGCTGGTGATCCGGGGGGTGAACGTCTACCCCACCCAGATCGAGGAGGCGCTGCTGCGCGTCCGCGAGGCCGCGCCGCATTACCTGATCGAGGTGACGCGTCCCTTCGCCATGGACGAGGTCAAGGTCAAGGTGGAGGTGGCGCCGGAGATGTTCTCCGCCTCCATGAGCGACATGGTGAAGCTGCAGGAGCGGCTCGCCGCCGCCATCTCCTCCGTCACCGGCATTCGCATGACGGTGGAGCTGGTCGCCCCGCACACCCTGGAGCGCTTTCAGGGCAAGGCGAAACGGGTGTCGGATCTGCGGGCGGCGCCGGCCGGGAAACAAGCGGCCCGGCCTCAATAAAACTCGATCCGCGCTTTTTGCCGCAGGCGGCCCAGCCAGGCGTCCATGGCCTTTTCGGCCGCCTCGGCCTCCAGGCGGAGGCGGATTTCCCGCTCCACCTCGGCGAAGGGGGCGGGGCCGGCCGGCCGCTCGTCCACCACTTTGCCGAACAGGGCCATCCCCTCCAGGAAAAGCGGGCCGAAAACCGCGCCCCGGCGGAGATCCCCGGCCGAGGCCAATATCTGCGAGGCATAGGCGCTTTCCGGCAACAGGGGAGGCTCCTCCCCCGGGACGGCGTCGGGAAATTCCCCGTGGGCCGCCTTCAATTCGGTGAAGGCGGCTCCCCGCTCCAGGGCCTGGGCTATCTCCCCGGCGATGAGGCGGAAATTGCGGCGATCCGCCCGTCCGGCCCGCTCCTCGAAAACCGCCAATTGATCCAGGGCGATGAGCCGGGGCCGCCGCAATCGCTTGAGGTTGGCTTGGTAGCGCTCGCGCACCGCCTGGGGGGTCGCGGCGCCCGGCCGGTCGGCGAAACGGCGGCGCATGTCGGCCATGACGACGTCGCGCGCCGCCTCGCGGCGGCAATCGACGCCGCTTCCGGCCGGGAAGCGGCGCGCCAATTCGGCTTCGCGCAGCCGCACCGCCCCGGGATCCGGGATATGCCCCAGCGCCGCCGCCTCGCGGATGGCCAATTCCCTGGCGATCAGCCGTTCCACTATTTCCCGCCGCAACTCCGCCTCCGCCGCCTTGGCATCCTCCGCTCCGGCCCGCTCCCGGAGGCGGCGGAGGGCGGGTTCAAGGATGCGGTTTACCTCGGAATGGTAAATCGGCGTCCCGTCAACCCGGGCGGCGACGCCGTCCGGGGACGGGATTGCAACCGCCTCAAGGCCGGCCGTCTTCGGTTGCCGGGCATTGGCGGCGAACAAATCCACCGTCACCGCCGGCACTTCGACCGCCTTCGCCGCCGGCGGCGGAATGGATTCCGCCCTTGCCGGTTGGCCGGCCGGCGGCCGGGGAATGTCCAGGGCGCGGAGGGCGTCGTCCGGGACGGCGGCCGGGGTTTCGTCGGCCAGGGGGATCGGACTGATGGGCGCCGCCGGTTTTTCAAGCGAGAAAAGGAGTTTCTTTTTGCCGGAACCCGGCGGGAAGCCGGCGGCGTACCCTTTCCCCTGGAAGGCCGGGCCGGAGGGGAAGGCGTCGGGAGACAGGATTTGCCGGGTATGGCAATTGGGGCATTCGACGGCTTCGCCCGGCCCGGAGCCGCCGGGATCCAAAGGCGATTCGCAGAGGCGGCAGAGTTGGTAAACCTGGGTGAGCAGGATGGGGTCGGCGAGCCGGGGTTGCTCGCGGCCGCAATCGGGGCAGCGCACCAGGACGCCCGGATGCGTCCGGGTGACCAAAAGGGCGGCGCCGCAGTCCAGGCAAAACTGGAGCCGGCGCAGGACGATGCGCTGTGAATCGATGTCGAACTCGGCCGCCAGCCCGCCCGATGCGGCGGCGGCGAGCAGGACGAGCAGCGGAATGGCGGTTTTCAGTCGCCGCATTTTTCCCATAAGGGATAATGATATGGGAAAGGCGGGAGGCTTGGCAACAAGGTTTTCCGGATGGTTGCCAAAAAACGGCCGAGGCTTATACTGTGGGGGGGAGCAAGCCTAAGAAAGCGGCTGGCGCGAATCGCGGCCCGGGATGCTTAGCCATGACGCCGAAAGGCAAAAACATCTGGATAACCGGGGCCTCGTCCGGCATCGGCCGGGCCCTGGCCCTGGAACTGGCCGGCTCCGGCGGCAGGCTGTTGCTTTCGGCCCGCCGGCGGGAAAAACTGGAGGAGACCGCCGCCGCCTGCCGCGTCCGGGGCGGGGAGGCCGCCGTTTTCCCGCTCGATCTGGCCGTCCCCGCCGGTCT
>JAISYD010000195.1 GCA_031270145.1 Planctomycetota bacterium | reverse complement strand
CCCGCCTCAACCGGGAAACGCTCACCAAGAACGGCCAGGTGGAATACGCCCGCGAGGAACTGGTGGCGCAGATCGCCTCCCTGATGCTCTCCGCCGAGGTCGGCATCCAGCCCGACATGGACCGGAACGCCGCCTATGTCAGGAGTTGGGTCAGGGACCTCCAGAACCATCCGCTAGAGATTTGCAAGGCGGCGCAACAGGCGGACCGGGTCTTGAACTACGTGATGGATCTGGAGCGCGAGCGGCATCCCGAGCGCGATCCCGCCCAGGCGGACAAGGAGCGGGCAGGACCGGAATTTTCACCCCGCTTCGCGGTCGAATATTCCCTCGCCGGCCAGAAAGCCTTGCGGGAATCGCTGGAGAATCCCGAAAACGTCCATGTCTTCCAGCACGAGGGCAAGTCGTTGTACGCGGTCAAGGGAACGGAAACGCTCTACGCTTCGCCCAGCCACATGCCCCAGGCCGGCGAACAGTTCGAGATGCAATCCCGCGTCCACGCCTTCGACAGCGAAGGGCATATGTACAGCGTGACCATGCGGGAAGCGCTGATCAGGCAAGCCGACGGCGGCAACGAGATCGCTTCTCCAAAAACGCCCATCGAGATCAGGGATACCGGCCTCACCACGGTGTTTCCCCTCGACTGGACCGGCGAAGCGACGGTCAAGGCCTGCGCCGAGGGTCGGGACGGCAACGTCCGCTCCGGCGACATTCCCGACGCCGAGGCGGAATTTTACAGCGTCTACGCCGTCCAGGCCAGCGGCGTCGAACAACAGGTCAAGGATTTCGACACGCGGGAAGGGGCGCAAGGGTATGCCGACATGGTGACGGCGGAATATCGGCGCCAGACCGGGCGCGAAGCCGAGGTCCAGGAGCCGGCCAGGGAAAACCGCCAGTATATCAACGTCCCCTATCCCGACCGGCGGGAAGCCAGGGCGCTCGGGGCGCAATGGGACGGCGAGGCGAAATCGTGGTACGTTCCGCCCGGCGTCGAGGCGGGAGCGCTCACCGTCAAATGGCAGCCCCACGATCCCGCCGCGACCCGCGCCGCGCAGGAGGCGAAGCAGGCCGAACGCGCCCGGAGCGGCAATCAGGATAAGGTCTATATCAATGTCCCCAAGGCCGAGAAGGACGCGGCAAAGGAACTTGGCGCGCGCTGGGACCGGAACGCCGTTTCCTGGTATGTTCCGTCCGGCGTCAACCCGGAGCCGCTGACCGCCAAATGGCCGGCCCATGACCCCGCCCAGGCGGCAGCGCGCGCCCAGGCGGCGCTGCCAGCCGTCGAGGCGGAGCGGCGCCGCTCCGGCCCCGAAGCGGGCGAAACGGACAAAGCGGACAAGGCGGAGCGGGTGTATTTGACCGTTCCCTACAAGGAGAAGGATGCCGCCAAGGCCGCCGGGGCGCGCTGGGACGGGACGGAGTTGCGCTGGTACGCCGCGCCCGGCGCTGATATGGAAAAGCTCGCCAAGTGGCGGCACGAGGATCGCACCGTCCAAGAACCGGCGGTGACGCCGAGGGAGGAATTCGCCGCCGTCCTCAAGGAGATCGGGGCGGTGGTCGAGGGCGAGCACCCGATCATGGACAAGAAGCCGCACCGCATCGAGGTCGAGGGCGACAAGGCGGGCGAACGCTCCGGGTTTTACGTCCTGCACGGCGACGGCAGGCCGGCGGGATTTTGCAAGAATAACCGGACGCAGGAGGAGATCCACTTCGCCGGCAAGGGCTATGTCCTGGACGCGGCGGAGAAAAAGCGGCTTCAAAACCAGGCGCTGGAGACGCTTGCCAAGCGCGAGGCGGCGCGGGAGAAAGCCTACAACCGCACCGCCGACAAGCTCCAGGGACAACTCCGCAACCTCGAACCGCCGCGGGCGCCCACGCCCTATCTCGCGGCCAAGGGCGTGTCGGTTCACGAGGGCGTCTTCGCTTCCGGTCAGACCACCTGCGTCCCCGCCTACAACGTCGAGGGCAAGGTGCGAAGCATGCAGTACATCCAGCCGGACGGGGTGAAGCGCTTTGCCAAGGACAGCCGGCGGGAAGGCTGCTTCAACCCGGTGGGCGGCATATACGGCTTGCACAAGGCCCCGGCCCTGGTCATCGCCGAAGGCTACGCCACCGCCGCCAGCATCAAAGAGGCGCTCGGCCATGCCACTGTCGCCGCCTTCGACGCCGGCAACCTCGTCCCCGTCGCCCAGGCGCTTCACCGCGCCATGCCGGACAAGCCGATCATCATCGCCGGCGACGACGACAAGCATCTCGAAGCGGCCGGCAAGCCGAACGTTGGCCGCGAGAAGGCGCTGGAAGCGGCGGCGGCGGTGGGCGGCAAGGCGGTGTTCCCCATCTTCGCCTCGGGCGAGCGGGAAGGCGATCCCAGGGGCTTCACCGATTTCAACGATCTCGCCGTCAAGAGCGTCCTCGGCAAGGAGGCGGTCAAGAGCCAGATCGGCGTGGTTATTGAAATGCGGGTGGAGAAGGCGGCGGCGGAAAAGGAGATGGCAAAGACCCACGAAAAAGGCCGGAAACAGGATAAGGGCAGAGGCAGGGAGTGAGAGATGCGTCCCAGTCATTATGCGGAGTGACGAGCTATCGCGAATTCAGCTTCACCAAATCCTCGATTTCGGCTGCCTGGTCCATGGTCTCGATGATGACGGCGGCGAAACGCTCATTCGCCGCCGCCATTGCCTGTCTTTCGGGGGATTCCTGAACCGCGCGGTCGCTTGCCAACGCGGTATTCAACAAGAAACCCAATGTATCGGCTACGGTATCCGGCGTTTTCTTTCCCGATTTACGGCTCATCAAGCCACCCCTTTCCGAATTTCAAATCAGCTTCGGTCAGGTCATGGCCCCTTGCCAACAGATTATCCTTTCCATAGACCTTTTTGATGCTTATCGCCAGATCGGGGTCCATGGGCAACAAGCGCCCCAGGCGCGCGAGTTCGTCCCAATCCCCGCGATCATGCGCGGCCACCATGTCCCATGTGATTTTCAGGACATCTTCCCTGGTGAAGTTCCGCGCGGCTCCGTGCAGAAACACTCCGTGGTCCGAGGCGGTAAGCGTGGTCATGGGGCGTCCTCCAAGTCATGACGAAATCGCGGACCTTAAGTCCGGCGTGCATTTGCGCATCAATTTCTTTCGCCATTATAGGCGATGCTTTCGCCGTCGGCAAGAGGGTCGCATCCTTCATATCCCGGTATTGGACCGCGAATCACCGGCTTGGACCAAGTGTCGCGAAGCTGATGCGGCGCATGGCAATCGGGCCAACCGCCGCCCGATTGCTTGTAAAAACCGACCCACAGTATTTCCTCCAATATTTCCTTGCCAAAAGCGACATGCCATTTATAATCCATACCCAACCGGTGGATTTTCGGGGAAAATCGGGCGCCTATCGCCAGTTTTCCTTCAAAATCCCCAACCCCTTTCAGTGCGTGTTTTTTCGTTGACTTGGGCTAAACGAAACAATTTCGCATAAATTCGTCGCGGAAACGAAAGCTCTGAACCGGTGACGGAAATCAAACGGCGGCGGGTTTGATTTCCGTCACCGGTCCACAATCGGGTCGCGCATGGCATCGCGATGGAATTGTGTTGTTGTTGGGCCGGAGGATGCGGATGCGAATTCGGGATGATAATTTTTCGGGTGAAAATTCTCTTGCCTTTCCGGCAAGGCGGGGTATAATTTTCGGCACTTCGGCACTTCGGCACTTCGGCACTTCGGCACTTCGGCACTTCGGCACTTCGGCACTTCGGCACTTCGGCACTTCGGCACTTCGGCACTTCGGCACTTCGGCACTTCGGC
>JAISYD010000334.1 GCA_031270145.1 Planctomycetota bacterium | reverse complement strand
GATGTCCAGCAGTTCCATGGTGATGCCGGTCTGCCTGGCCCGGTTCAGGTCGAGGGTGAGGCCGGCGACCATTTCCTCGGCGTTGGCGGCGGCGTTGTCCATGGCGGTCATGCGGGCCGAGAGCTCGGCGGCGTAGCTTTCGAGCATGGCCCGGTGGATTTCCGTGGCCATCCGCCGCGCCATCAATTTTTCCAGGGCCGAAGCCGGATCCGGCAGCAGGTTGTAGATGGGCCGGAGCGGCATTGCCTTGGCCTTGGCCTCGATCTCGGCCTGCCGGGTCGCCAGTTCCTCCTCGACATCGCCGATGTCGAAGATGTCGTCCGGCTCCTCGTCCAGCGCCAATTCTTCCAGCACCGCCCCGGAATCGTCGGCGGCGGACAAGCCGGCCAGCCGGCGGCGGCCGAATTCCCGCGCGTCGATCGGGAGTATCCGCCGGATGACCGGGCGCTGGGTCAGCATGGAAGCGAATTCGTTGTAAATGACGTAGGCCTCGTCGATGCGCCGCTCTCCGTCCGCCGAGAACATGGCGACCAGGCGGTCGCAAACCTCCCCGGCCAGGACGAAGGAAAGTTTTTCAAAAACATCGTGATAGGCGGTCAGCGTCCGGTATCCGGCCTTGCCAAGATAGACGGCGGCGCGCTTGCCGACGGCGAAAAAAACATGCTCCACGCCGCCGCGGGCCCGGCAATACTCGTTCACGGCCCGGAACAGGTTGGCGTTGAAGCCGCCGCACAGGCCACGATCCCCGGCAATCAACACATAGGCCGTCCGCCGGATGACCGGGCGGGGCGAGAACAACGGGTGCTCGTCCCCCGCCAAGTCCTCGGCCACATGGATAAGGAGGGTGTCGATGACGTTGGCGTAGGGTCGCATGGCCAGCATCCGCTCCTGGGCCCGGCGCAGTTTGGCCGCCGCCACGAACTTCATGGCGCGGGTGATCTGCTGGGTGCTTTTGACCGAGCGGATGCGGCGCTTGATGTCCTGGGTCTGCATTCATGCCTCCCCGCGGCCAGCCGGATCCGCCTTGGCGCCGGTCCCGGCCGGCGCCTTGTCCGTGTCCGGGCAGAGATCCAGGTATTCCTGGACCGCCGCCTCCAGCAATTCCTCGACCCCCTGGCTTAAATCCCCCGTGTCGTTGATGCGCTCCAGGACTTCCGGATGCCGATTTTTGAGATGCTTGAGCAACCCGGCCTCGAAATCGGCGATGGCTTCGGTCCGGATGTCGTCAAGGTACCCCCGGACGCCGGTGAAGATGACCGCCACCTGCTCGGCCACCGACATGGGGGCGCATTGCGGCTGTTTCATCAGCTCCACCAGCCGTTCGCCCCGGGCCAACTGCCGGCGGGTGACCGCGTCCAGGTCCGAGCCGAACTGGGCGAAGGAGGCCAACTCCCGGTATTGGGCCAGATCCAGTTTCAACGAGCCCGACACCTTCTTCATGGCCCGGGTCTGGGCCGCGCCGCCCACCCGCGACACCGATATGCCGACATTCACGGCCGGGCGGACGCCGGAAAAGAAAAGATCCGACTCAAGGAATATCTGTCCGTCGGTGATGGAGATGACGTTGGTCGGGATATAGGCCGAGACGTCGCCGGCCTGGGTCTCGATGATCGGCAGGGCCGTGATGGAGCCGCCGGTTCCCTTGATTTTCGCCCGCTTGAGCTTGGGCTGTTCCTTGACCTCCCTGTCCACCGCCCACAGGCCGGGGACGCCGACATGGATCTTCCGGTCGCCGACGGCGGAGCGCTCGACCTCGTCCGGGAAGTCGCGGGGGACGGCCGCGTACTCCTCGGCCAGCTTCACCGCCCGCTCCAGGAGGCGCGAGTGCAGATAGAACACGTCGCCCGGGTAGGCCTCGCGGCCGGGCGGCCGCCGGAGCAGGAGGGACATTTCGCGGTAGGCCCAGGCGTGCTTGGAAAGATCGTCGTAGACCACCAGGACATGGCGGCCCCTTTCCATGAAATACTCGCCCAGACTGACGCCGGCGTAGGGGGCGAGGTATTGCTGCGGCGCCGGCTCCGAGGAGGTGGCGGCGACGATGATGGTGTAGGCCAGCGCCTTTTCCCGGCGCAGGGTTTCGATGATCCGGGAGACGGTGGAGCGCTTCTGGCCGATGGCGACATAGACGCAAACCACGTCCAGGTGGTCTGGATTGCCGTCCCAGTTCCGGTTCTGGTTGAGGATGGCGTCGACGGCGAGGGCGGTCTTGCCGGTCTGGCGGTCGCCGATGATGAGCTCCCGCTGGCCCCGCCCGATGGGGGTGATCGAGTCGACCGCCTTGAGGCCGGTCTGGAGCGGTTCCGACACCGGCTGGCGCTTGACGATGCCGGGAGCGATGCGCTCGATCAGCCGCATTTCGTCGACCGCCGGCGGATCCTGGCCGTCCAGAGGCGTCCCCATGGCGTCGATGACCCGGCCCAGCAGCCCCGGGCCGACGCCGATCTGGCAGATGCGTCCGCTGCGCCTTACCGGATCCCCCTCCTTGATGCCGGCGCCGTTCCCCAGGAGGACGACGCCGATGTTGTCCTCCTCCAGGTTCATGACGAGGCCGACCACGCCGCCGGGAAATTCCAGGAGCTCGCCCGATCGGGCGGATGCCAGACCCTGCACCCGGGCTATGCCGTCGCCGTTTTGGATGACGAACCCGGTGTCCGCCGCCTCCACCGCGTAGCCGTGGTTGGCGATTTCCCGCTGGATGAGGGCGGAAATTTCGCCGGGGTTGATTTTTTCGCGCATCTTCCTTTTCCTTCCAGGCCCGGACGGGGACGGACTCCGCCGCCTCCAGCCCTCCTATGGCGCGGCCGGCGCCGCCAAGCGGCGCCGCAACGACTCCAGCCTTCCCAGCACCGATCCATCGAATGTCTTGTCGCCTACCGTTATCCGCGCCCCGGCCAATAGTCCGGGTTCCAGCATTTGCCGCAGGCCCACCTTGACGCCCAGCGCCCGCGAAAGCGCCTGGACCAACCTCTCCGCCTGCTCCGGCCCGATGGGCCGGGCCGTGTGCGCCACCGCCGTCAGCCCGCCTCCGGCGGCGTCGGCCAGCTTCGCGAATTCCAGGGCGGCCCGCGGCAGCAATTCCGTACGGCCATGCCGGATCAGGACCTTCAGGAAATCGCCAGCCGCTCCGGCGATTTCCAGTCGTTCCAGGACGGTTCCGGCCAGATCCAGCTTTTGCCGCGCGGTATGGATTCGCGAGGCCAGGAAAGCCGGAAATTCCGGAACCTGGCCCCCGCCCGGGATGAACAAATCGGCCAGCCGGGAGAGATCCTCCCGGAGAGGCTCAATGCCGACGCCGTCCTCGGCCTGTTTGAACAGGGCTTTGGCGTAGCGCCGGGCCAACATGCCTTCCCGCGACATGCGCTTGTCCCCCTTTTCAGTCCGCCGGAGCCGCCCCGGCTTCCGCCAGGGCGGCTTCCGGCCGCCAGGCGAGGATGCAGGCGATCAGTTCCTCAATGGCGGCGGCGTGCTCGGCCTCGCCCAGCCGCTTTTCCAGAATCTCCCGGGCCTGATTGCAGGCCAATAGGGCGGTTTGGCCGCCCAGACGGGCGGCCCGCCTCCCAGTCTCGATCTCCAGCGAGTTCAGGATGCCGCCGGCGATGTCGTCGGCGCGGATTTTGGCCGCCGCCAGCGTTTCAGCCAGCCTCGCGGCGCCATCGGCTTCGGCCTCGGCCAGCAGATCGGCCTTGCGGATATCGATGTCGCGGTCCAGCTCGGCGTATTTGCCGTTCATGGTCAGCGTCGCCTCCCGCGCCTCCCGGGCGTTTTTCAGCGCCGCCGCCGTCTTCCGACCCTGGACGGCCAGGTAATTCATGAACGGGCGCCAGAGGAAGACGGCGGCCAGCAGGAAGAAGCCGATGGAGTTGTAAACCGTCAGCCAGTGCGGCCAGTCCAGGGAGGCGAGGAACGATTCCTGGTAGAGCGTCAGGGGCCGGGTGAAAACGCGGACCTTCTCCGGCAACTTCATGTCCTCCAGAATGGCCTTGCCCAGTTTGGCCGCGACCGGCAGGGTCAGGCGGGAGCCGGCCTCCACCCGCAGCATTTCCTTGTTCTCGTCGTAAAAGGAGAGCGCCTCGGCCAGCCGCACCTCGGCCGGGGTGCGGAAGCCGCGCATAGCCTCGAAAGCGGCCCGTTCCAAGTCTTCGACGCCGGTTCCGCGCCGCAGCGCGAAGCCGCGCTGGACGAAATCCTCCGGTGAAATTTCCACTTTTCCGGAAAGCAGGAAATAGCCGTAAAGGCTGAAAAGCAGGAAATAGCCGATGGCGTAGCCCAGGAGTATCTGCCGCCGGATGGATAGCTGCCGCGCGCCGCGGCGGATCTCCATGCGGCCGGATTCGTAGCGGACCAGGGTGTTGCCCCTGGCCGACCGGCCGGACGACCTCGCCGGTCCGAAAAATCTGGTGACGCTGGAAATTTTGCCGAAATCGCCGCCGCCCGGTATGGCGGACGTCGCGCCGTCCATCGGAACCCGGCTTTGGGAGGGCGGCAGGCCGCGGTTTTTCATGGGATCGGCGCTGGGTTTTTTGCGGGGGATTCGGACGATCTCGGTGGAGCTGCGCCGGGTTTTGGCCAGCGCCGGCCGGGACGGCGGCTTGAAGCCGTCGGCGGCTTCCGGGTTGGCCTCGGCCAGCCGCCTGGCGTCGTCCTCCCTGGCCTTGCGGATGACCATGGTGTGGCGGGAGACGCCGGGATTGTGTTTGACGGAATTTTTGGCCATGGCTTATTCCCCCGCCCCCCGTCCGCCGCGTCGCCCGGGAGTGAGGGCGTCGGCGATGGCCAGGGCGAGGGCGGGTATTTGCCGGGCCAGCTCCTCCCCGGCCTGGCGCGACGCCTCGTCCATTTCCCGAATGCCGGCGGTTTTAACCTCTTTTTCCTTTTCCCTGGCCTCCCTGAGGATCGTCTCGGCCCGCCTGGCCGCCTCCCGCTGGCCCTGGAGCCTGACGTTTCGCACCTCTTGGCGGAGCAGGGCGTTGCGCCTCCCCCGCTCCTCCTCGAAGCGGGCCGCCTCGGCCTGGTTGCGCCGTTCCGCCTCCTCTCCATCCGCCAGTTCGCGCAGCCGCTTTTCCAGCAGGGCGGCGAACGGGTCCCACAGTATTGGTTTCAACGCCGCCGCCAGGGTCAGGAAGATGACCGCAACCATGATGGCGGTCCCGGGCAGGAAGCCGACCGGGGAGGCGTGGCCGACCACGGTCAGGCTAGCGACGCCACGATCCCGGAGCCGATCCAGCATGTCCTTGTCGAGAAGGCGACCGCCCTGGTAGAGCGGACGGCGGTCGCGGCTGTCCGGATCGTCAATCACGTCCCGCAGGGCGTAGTTGCGGCCGAGCAGCCTCCGTATGGCGGAGGTGTCGCGGAGCTTAATCCGCACCGGGCCCTCGCCCGCAGCCAAGCTGACGAGGTACTCGAAATCGTCGGAGGCGAGCGGCTTGTCCGGCGAAATAACGGCTCCGGCCCTGGCCGGAGGGGGCGCGGGCAGCCTGGCGTCCGCCGGCAATTGGTATTTTTCGGCCTCAAGGGCCATTAGGCGCTGAAAGCGGGCCTGGGAATCGCTTTCCCAGACTTGACGGGCCATGCCGTCCAGCAGGTCTATTTCGACCAGCCGGTAATCGGGTATGGCCACCCGGTTCTGCCGTTCCACCGAAGCCCAGCAATAGATCAGGAACACAACCAGGCCGAAGGCGATGAAGGCTCGGCGCACTTTGTCCGCCCCTCCCCGCCTAGCGGAACACCAGGATCAGGGCCACCACCAGGGAGTAGATGGCGCAGGATTCGGTGACCGCCTGCCCCACCAGCATGGTGCGGAATATCTGGGAATACTCCTCCGGCCGCCGGCCGACCGCCTCGCAGGCCTTGCCGGCCGCGAAGCCCTCGCCTATGCCGGGACCGATGCTGCCCAGCCCCATGCAAATGCCGGCGCCCAGCAGGGCGAAGCCCTGGATTATGGGGCCGATGAGCAACTTTGCCGTTTCCTCGTTCATGGCGCGTCTCCTATTTCTTCGCCTCTCTGGCCTGGCGCTCAGGCGCCCAGCAGCAGGATAAGGGCGATAATCAGCGAAAATACGCTCGGGGACTGGGCGGTGGCCGAGCCGACGAAAAAGACGGTTTTGATCCTGGCGCCGGCCCCGGGCGCCGAGGCCAGCCAGCGGCAGGCCTGGCCGCCGACAAAGGCGATGCCCAGGGACGAGCCGATGGCCCCAAAGCCCATGGCCAGCCCCGATCCCAGACGCCGGGCGGCGGCCAGCAATTCACCGGACGACAGCGGGATGAGCGACCACAGACGGGGATCCTGGGGGGCGGACAGACCGGCCGCGTTACCCGAGGTGAGCAGGAACAGGGATATGACCAGGGCGAAAATGCAACCGGTCTGCACCCAGGCCTGACCGATCAGCATCAGCAGCAACACTTGCCCCTGGCTGGCCGGATTGGCCGACATGCCGTCCAGCGCGTCGTGGGCCACCAGCCCCGAGCCTATCCCGGAGCCTATCGCCCCCACCCCGACGCACAGGCCGGCGGCCAGGAAGGCGGCGGCCTGGGCCGGCGAATTGGCGGCGTCCAAGGGCTTTTCCTGGGAAAAATACAGCAGGAACGACACCACCAGGGCGAAAATGGCCGGCGTTTCGGTGATGGCTTGGGCCACCAGCATGTTGCGGAACAGTTCCGGCTGCTTGGCCGGTTGCCTCGAGATGGCCCGGAGGGCGCCGGAGGCGGCATAGCCGAGGCCTAGGCCGGAGCCGACCGCCCCCAGCCCCATGGCCAGGCCGGCCCCCAGCATAGCCGCCAGATTCGCGATGCCCATGTCGCCCCCGTTTCTCGCCCGCCGGTTCGCCGACGGGAATCCGGAAAATCAGCGCCCGCCCGCGGCTTCGCCGGTCGGCTCGTCCGCCGCCTCCATGGATATGTAGGTGGCGGCGAGCATGGTGAAGACAAAGGCCTGGATGGTGCCGCAGAACACGCTAAAATAACCGTACATGCCTATTGGAACCAGGAAATAGAACACCAGCCCGGACATCACCGACATGATGATGGCGCCGCCGAATATATTGCCGAAAATGCGGAAGCTGATGGAAATGAGTTCGGAAACCTTGCCAACGACATTTAGCGGGAACATGCCGACGCCGATGATGCCGCCGGGGCTGAAGTATTCCTTGACATAGCCGTACGGCCCGCGCGCGAGGAGGCCGGAGCCGTGGCCCAGCGCCAGCACGAAAATGACGGCCAGGGTCAGCGGAAAGGCGAGATCGGAGGTTGGTTCCCCCAATTTCGGGAACTGGAAGCCGGGGTTGTGGACGCCGTCGCCGTTGGTGTCGATGAAGGGTTCGCCGGGATCGTACAGGCCGTTGCCGTTGTAGTCGTTGAAGAACTCGCCGCCGAAATGGTGGTTGTCCACGGGGAAGAGACTGAGCAGGTTGGCGAACCAGACGAAGAGGAACAGGGTGCCTATGAAGGGCAGGTATTTTGGGCCCCGGCGCGGGCCGATGGTCTGCTTGACCAGGCCCAGCAGCATGGCGACCAGCATTTCAATCAGCACCTGGCCCCGGCGCGGCCTTTCCCGGGACAGATTCATGGTGAGCAGCCGCACCATGGCGTAGACGCCGAGGGCGGCCAGGGCGGTGTGGACGACGGTGGCGTGGTTGAACTGGAGCCCCATGAATTCCAGGGGCGGGGGGGGATCCATTCCGGCCAGGGCGGTTCCGCCGCCGGCGATTTGCCAGAGCAGGACGGAGCCGGCCGCCGCCGTTTGGGGGCGCCATGGCCTCATTCCGGAGCTCCTTCCGGCGTTTCCCCTCCGGCCGGCGCCGCTGGCCGGGCGAAGGGGTTGGGCCTGAGCCAGGCGTCGGCCAAGAGCAGAAGCCGGGGCAGGAAGATGCCGGCCGCCAGGGCCCAGAGGTCGCCGCCGATCCCCAGGGCCGCCGCCGCCGCCAGCCCGAAAAGCAGGAGCGAGATGAACATGGTCTTAAGTTGCGCCTTGGCCGGACTGGCCCCGCCGCCGGCGATTTCCAAGACGGTCCGGGCGTCCAGCCAGACGAATTTGGCCAGTTGCGCCCCGGCGCCCAGGGCGAAGCCGGCGGACCAGGCGTGGGCGGGGCGGAGCAGGAGCAGGAGCGCGGCGTCAACGCCCAGGCAGACCCCGAGCATCAGGATCGCCATTTGCCGGTGATAGGCGGTGAATTCCCGCAGGGATTCCGGTTCGACCATTTCCGTTTTCCAGATCGGGCCGGGGGCCGGCTAGCGCCTGGGGCCGCGATCCGGGCGGCCGCCCCGGCGGTCGGGCGGCTGCCTCCTCGGCTGCACCACGTAGGTTTCGCCCTTTTCCTCCATGAGTACCGCCTTGCGAGACAGGCGGACCTTGCCCATGGGGTCTATTTCGATCACTTTTACCTTCAGCACATCGTCCTTCTTGCAGAACGACTCGGTGGTCTCGATCCGGTTGACGTCCAGCTCCGAGATGTGGCACATGCCCTCGGTGCCGGGGAGGATTTCCACGAAAACCCCGAAGTCGCGGACGTCCGAGACCCGGCCCTCGTAGACCTTGTTCAGCTCGGGGATTTCGATCAGGCCCTCGACCATTTTGATCGCCCTGGCCAGCGACTCGCCGTCCGGGGCGCAGATGGCAACGATGCCGACGCCGCTGGAGTCGTCGACATCCACCTCCACGCCGCACTCGTCCTGGATGCTCCGGATGGTTTTTCCGCCGGGGCCGATGATTTTGCCGACCATGTCCTGCGGCACCTGGATGTTGTGGAGGCGAGGAGCCCGGGGGTTGATTTCCTCCCGGGGGCCGGCGATGCACTTGGCTATTTCGCCCAGGATGTGGAGCCGGCCCTCGCGGGCCTGGGCCAATGCCTTGCGCAGGGTGGCGGTGGAGACGCCCTTGACCTTGATGTCCATTTGCAGGGCGGTTATCCCGTCTTGGGTGCCGCAAACCTTGAAGTCCATGTCGCCGTAATGATCCTCGTCGCCGAGGATGTCGGTGACGACGACCGGCTCCATCCCCTCGTCCTGGATCAGGCCCATGGCGATGCCGGCCACCGGCTTCTTGATGGGGACGCCGGCGTCCATACGCGCCAGGGTGGCGCCGCAGACCGAGGCCATGGAGGACGAGCCGTTCATCTCCAGCACCTCGGAGACGGCCCGGACGGCGTAGGGAAAACCGTTGTCGTGGGGCATGACCGCCACCAGGGCGCGCAGGGCCAGCATTCCGTGGCCGCGCGCCCGCCGGCCCGGCCCGCGGGGCATCTTGGCCTCGCCCACCGAGAAGCCGGGCGCGTTGTAATGCAGATACCACCTTTCCTCGTAGGGATCGCGCAGGCCGTCGACCTCCTGGGCGTCCGAGGCCGAGCCGAGGG
>JAISYD010000278.1 GCA_031270145.1 Planctomycetota bacterium | reverse complement strand
GGATGCACCCAGCCGTCCTCGAAGGAGGGAAGGTTGCCGGCCAGACCAAGCGCCCCGGCCGCGCCCATGGCGTGGCCGTAATAGCCCTTGGCGGCATTGACCCAGGCCGGGCAGCCGGCGCCGAAAACCGCCCGGATGGCCTGGATCTCCTTCGCGTCCCCCTCCGGAGTGGAGGTGGCGTGGGCGCCGATGATGTCGATGTCGCCAGGCCCGAGTCCGGACCGCTCCAGGGCGAGCCGCATGGCCTCGGCCTGGCGTTGCGGATTCGGCAGTACGAAATCGGTGGCGTCGGTGTTGACGGCCCAGCCCAGGATTTCGCCCAAGATCCGGGCGCCGCGCCTTTCCGCGTCCTCCAGCCGCTCCAGGATGAAAAGGCAACCGCCCTCGGCGATGACTATGCCGTTCCTGCCCTTGTCGAAGGGGCGGGAGGCCAGGGCGGGGTCGGCGCCGACCGGAGCCAGGGCGTTCTGGGCCAAAAAGCTGGCGAAGATGCCGAAGGTGTGGATGGACTCGGACACCCCGCCCGCCACCGCCAAATCGACCTCGCCCAGGATAAGTTGCTGCGCCCCGTAAATAAGGCCGAAATTGCCGGCGGCGCAAGCGGCGCCAACGCAGCAGTGCGGCCCCGTGACGCCGGCGTTCAGGCAGAGCTCGCCGGCCGGATTGTTGGCGATGGAGCGGGGGTTGTGGTGGTGCGACCAGTATTTGACGTCGTAGCCGTATTCCTTGATGTTCGCCACCTCGTTCTCGGTCTCGACGTTGCCGTGCTCGGTGGTCCCGATGAAGACGCCGATCCTGGAAGCGTCCAGGCCGGCCAGGTCGAGGCCGGCGTCGGCGAAAGCTTCGCGGCCGCAGAAAACGGCGATTTGGCCGGCCCGGGTGCCGCGGCGGATTTCCTTTCGGGTCTGGTGGCGATCCGCCGGGAAGGAGCAGATGCCGGCCGGCCACTCCCCCATGTAGCGGGGGGTCGTTTTGCCCACGCCGGATTTGCCGGCCAACAGGGCGGCCCGGAGGGAAGGAAGGCCGTTGCCGAGGGGCGAGACGAGACCCACGCCGGTGAGGACGATTCTGGGCCGGTCGGCCATATGGTCTTTGCGCATCGCTGGACGGCTCCGGAAGTCAGGGGAAGATGATTTGGAACAGTACGAAGACGCCAAGGCCCACCAGCACGCCGATGGCGAAAACCGCCGCGCCCTGGAAAATCATTTTCGCGGGCGTCACATCCAGTTGCCAGGTACGCCCCCGCATTTTGGCCTGGCGCTTTTGGATGGTTTTGATCTGCTTCAGGGCCGCCTCCATCTCCAGGCGGCGGCGGGAGTCATCTGACAACGGCAATCCCTCTCCCGGCCGGGCGGGGCCGGCCTTCCAAACGGCATTATAATGCCGGCAAACGCCAGCCGTCAAGCCGCCGCAAGTCCGGAAAAACGGCGGTTCGGACAATCCCCGTCAGGACAGGGCCCAGCGGAAATCGTCCAGCAATTCCTGGGCCGTGGCCTGGCGATCCTCCGGCCGGGGCGACATGGCCCGGGCGATCAGCATGGCGATTTCCGGCTGGAGATCGGGCTTCCGGTCGAGGATGGGCATGATGTCGCGGTCGAGTACGGCCAAAGCCTGTCCCTGGCCGGTGGAATTATAGGGCACGGTCCCGGTCAGCATATGATAGAAGGTGGCGGCGGCGCTGAACACGTCGGACTGCGGGATGACCCGGGTCAGATCGGAGAGCTGCTCCGGCGGCATGTAGGCCGGGGTTCCGCCGTCGGGTATGGCCGGAAATAGGTCGCCGTCCGCCCGGTTCGAGAAGCGGCAGGCCAGGCCCATGTCCGAAAGCTTCACCGCCAGGCCGCCGCCGCGCCGGAGATCAAGCAGGATGTTCTTGGGCTTGATGTCGCGATGGACGATGCGGGCTTCGTGCATATGGGCAAGCGCCTCCAGCATCTCGATGAACATGGGCGCCGCCCGGTCCAACTCCATTCCGCCGGCGGCTTCCCGCCAGATCAAATCCTCCAGGTTGCCGCCGTCTATGTACTCCAGGGCCAAGAAGGGCTGGCCGTCCGCCAAGCCGTTCCCCAGGTAGCGGATGATGTTGGGGTGGCTAAGGAGGCGGGTGATCTCGATTTCCCGGCGGAAGGTGTCCAACAGGCGCTTCCTTTTCGTTTCGCCCGCTTCCGGTCGCGGCATCTTGATGGCGGCGATGGCTCCGCTGTCATCCTTGATCGCCTTGTAAATCACGCTGCCGCCGCCGCCGCCAATCCGGGATACGAGCGTGTAGCCGGCGATGTGGGGCAACTCGGCGGCCGGCGCCGGCGGTTCCCGGTCCCGTCCGGGGGATTTCAGTCCGCTTTTCGGCGTCGCGATGGTTTGGCTGTCCAACGCCGCGATGGCCTGGGCGTCTGGCTGGAGCGATTGGAACCGGGAGGCGGCGATTGTCTCGGTAGAGACGCCTTCCCGCGATTCATGGAGCGACTTCCCGCCGATGGAAAGGCGAAAAAGGCTGGAGCCGGCGAGGATGCTGTCGCCGTGCCGCAACTCCACGAAGGCGTTGGGCGCGCCGGTTTTGCCGTTCAGCAGGCTCAGGTTGACCTTCAGCCCGTTGGTCGAGCCGAGATCGGTTATCCGAACGCGGCCGTCGGAAATATCCACGAGGAAATGGAGGTGGCTGATTGACGGATCCTCGGACAAATTGAAATGCGACTTGGGGCAGCGGCCGAAAACAAAGGCCGGACCTCCGATCAGTTCGAATACTTTCCCCCGCAGGGGACCCTTTGTGCATACCAAGGAAACCGTCTGTTCGTCGCTATCCGCCATGCTCCAACCCCTAGCCGCCGCTTGTTCGGGATATCCGCGTCGGCGCGCCGCCCCCCCGTGCCGGCCGCCTCCGCATTATAGCCGTCGCCGGAGCTGGCGACAAACGGAATCCGTTCGCCGGACGGGAAGCATGTAGCCGCCGCTTGTTCGGGATATCCGCGTCGGCGCCGCGCCCCCGCGCCGGCCGCCTCCGCATTATAGCCGTCGCCGGAACTGGCGACAAACGGAATCCGTTCGCCGGGCGGGAAACATGAAACCGGGGACGCCCGGGAATGAGCGTCCCCAATCAAATGCAAGCCGCTTTATCTTTATATTACAATGCGGCCAGATGTTGTATCAAATCCAGCACCTTGCTGGAATAGCCCCATTCATTGTCGTACCAGGCGACCAACTTGACGAAGTTGGGGTTGAGCATGATGCCGGCCTTGGCGTCGAAGATGGAGGTGCGGGCGTCGCCGATGAAATCCGAGGAAACCACAAATTCGTCGGTGTAGCCAAGGATTCCCTTCAGTTCGCCCTCGGAGGCTTTCTTCATCGCCTCGCAGATCGCCTCGTAGGTGGCCGCCTTTTCGATGCGGCAGGTGAGATCCACCACCGACACGTCGAGGGTGGGCACCCGTATGGACATGCCGGTGAGCTTGCCCTTGAGCGAGGGGATGACCTTGGTCACCGCCTTGGCGGCGCCGGTCGTGGAAGGGATGATGTTGTAGGTGGCCGCCCGGCCGCCGCGCCAATCCTTGGCCGATGGGCCGTCCACGGTCTTCTGGGTGGCGGTGGCCGAATGGACGGTGGTCATCAGGCCCTCGATCATGTTGAAGTTGTCATGGACGACTTTGGTGATGGTGGCGAGGCAGTTGGTGGTGCAACTGGCGTTCGACACGATGTCCATGTCCTTGGTGAGCTCCTTGTGGTTGACGCCCATGACGAACATGGGGGTGTCGTCCTTGGAGGGGGCGGACAGGATCACCTTTTTGGCGCCGGCCTTGAGATGGGCGGCGGCCTTTTCCTTGGTCAGGAAAAGACCGGTCGATTCGACGATGTAGTCGGCGCCGATGTCGCCCCACTTGAGGGCGGCCGGATCCTTCTCGCCGGTGACGCGGATTTTTTTGCCGCCCACCGACAGGCTGGAGCCGTCAACGGCGATATCGCTCTTGAATTTGCCGTGGATGGTGTCGAATTTCAGCATGTAGGCGAGATATGGCGCGTCGAAGAGATCGTTCACTCCGACCACCTCGACGTCCGGCCGACCAAGGGCGGCGCGGAAGACCAAACGACCGATGCGTCCGAATCCGTTGATGCCGATTTTCACTTTAGCCATACGTAGTTCCTCCAAAAAGAGTGTGGGTGAGCGGCAGTTTCGTCTTTGCAACCGGCTCCGCCTATGTCCCGTCCCGGGCTCATTAGCCTAGTTTTTCCATTATACCGCATCAACCCCCGATATGCAAGCTGGAATCAAGAAATGCTTCCTGTTATAATGTCCCGTATCCGGAACCGGAGGCTGGCGGGCGAGCGGCCAAGGCATTGTCGCAACTTCGGGAGGCGCCATATGCGGCGGGGATTGGGCCGGCCGGGAGCGGCCGGGGAGCGGGGCGGGCGGCCATCGGCCCGGGCGGCCAGGAGTTTGTTCGTCGAGCCGCCGACCGATGCGGCGCTGAGCGTCAGCGAATTGACCCGGCGCATCAAGGGCCTGCTGGAGGGCTCGACCGGGCAACTGGCGGTGGCGGGCGAAATCGCCGGCCTCAAAGCCTCGCCATCGGGCCATGTCTATTTTTCCCTAAAGGACGCCGGCGCCCTGATCGACTGCGTGCTCTGGCGGAGCGCCGCCGGGCGCGTCGGGGAGTTTCCAAGGGATGGCGACCAGGTCGTGGTCCGGGGGCGCCTCTCCGTCTACGAGCCGCGCGGCCGCTACCAACTGGTGGTGTCCTCCTTCGCCGGCGGTCGGGGCAAGGGCGATCTCTGGCTGAAATTCGAGGAGACGCGGGAACGGCTTGCCGCCGAGGGCCTGTTCGCCGCCGAGCGGAAGCGGAAGCTCCCGCCCTCGCCCCGAAGCGTCGGCATCGTCACCAGCCCGACCGGCGCCGCCATCCGGGACATGCTGAAAATCCTGACCCGGCGCGCCCCCGGCGTGCGGGTGATCGTCTCCCCCTGCCTGGTCCAGGGGTCGGGGGCGGCGGCGGAGATTGTCCGGGCCCTGGCGCGGCTGGATCGCTGGGGCGGGGCCGACGTGATCATCGTCGGCCGGGGCGGCGGCTCGTTCGAGGATCTCTGGCCGTTCAACGAGGAGGCGGTGGCGCGGGCCATCGCCGGGACGCGCACGCCGGTGGTGAGCGCGGTGGGCCACGAGACCGATTTCAGCCTGGCCGATTTCGCCGCCGACGCCCGGGCCGCCACTCCCTCCGAGGCGGCGGAGCGGGTCGTTCCGGATCGGGCCGCGCTCCTGGCCCGGGTTTCCGCCGCCGCCGCCGGGCTGGCCCGGGCGCTTTCCGGCCTGGTGCGGACTAGGCGGGCGCGGCTGATCCGGGCGGCCCGGAGCCGCCTGTTCCGGCGGCCGGAGGACATCCTCATGCCGCGCTGGCAGCGCCTCGACGATGCCCTGGTCCGGCTCGCGGCCGGAGCCGACGCGTCCCTGCTCGCCGCCCGGAACCGGTTGACGGCCGCCGAAACCCGGCTGTCCTGCCTATCCCCGCGCCAAGTGCTTTCGCGGGGCTACGCCATCGCCCTGGACGGGGAGGGGCGCGTGCTGTTGGACGCGGCGCGGACGGAGGCGGGCGCGCGCATCGGCGTCATCCTGCACCGGGGCCGGCTGGACGCCAGGGTGGAGAGGGCGCGGCAACCGCCGGAACCGCGGTGAATCCCGTCGCGTCGCGCCGTTTTCATCGCCAATCAAGGCGGTCCCGCTTCGCGGCAAAATCAATCCCGCCGCATTTCCGCCATGGCGCGGATCAGGCCGGCGGTGGAAGAATCGTGCCTCGACAAATCCGCGTCCCTCCCCGCCATGAGCGCCTCCTCCTCGGCCAGGATGGTCTTGGCCAGGACCTTCCCCAGTTCCACCCCCCATTGATCGAAGCTGTTGATCCGCCAGATGACGCCCTGGACGAATATTTTGTGCTCGTAAAGGGCGATAAGCGAGCCGAGGGCGCGGGGATTAACCTCCCGCAGCAGGATGGAGTTGCTGGGGCGGTTGCCCTCGAAGGTCTTGTGCGGGGCCAGCGCCCCGATTTCCGCCTCGGAGACGCCGGCGGCGCGCATTTCGTCCTCGACCTCCCCCGGCGTTTTGCCGGCCATCAAGGCTTCGGTCTGGGCGAAGAAGTTGGCGAGGAGCTTCAAGTGGTGATCCCCGATTGGGTTGTGCGACCGGGCGGGGGCGATGAAGTCGCAGGGGATGAGGCGCGTCCCCTGGTGGATAAGCTGGTAAAAGGCGTGTTGGCCGTTGGTGCCGGGTTCCCCCCAGATGATCGGGCCGGTGTTGTAGGCGACCTGGTTGCCGTCGCGGTCGACGCGCTTGCCGTTCGACTCCATGTCGCCCTGCTGGAAATAGGCGGCGAAACGGCTCAGGTATTGGTCGTAGGGGAGGATGGCGTGGCTGTGGGCGTCCCAGAAATTGTTGTACCAGACGCCAAGAAGTCCGAGGATGACCGGCAGGTTTTTCTCAAGCGGGGTCTCGGCGAAATGGCGATCCATGGCGTGGGCTCCATCCAGAAGCTCCCGGAAGCGCCCGAAGCCGATGGCGCAGCAGATCGACAGGCCGATGGCTGACCAGGAGGAGTAGCGGCCGCCCACCCAGTCCCAGAATTCGAACATGTTGGCGGGATCGATGCCGAACTTCTCCACCGCCGCCTGGTTGGTGGAGAGGGCGGCGAAATGCCGCGCCACCGCTTTTTGATCGCCCAGTCTGGCCAGCAGCCAATCGCGGGCGGTGGCGGCGTTGGTCATGGTCTCCTGGGTGGTGAAGGTTTTGGAGGCGACGATGAACAAGGTTTCGGCCGGATCCAGATCGCTGGTCTTTTCGACGAAATCGGTGGCGTCGACGTTCGAGACGAAGCGGGCGGCCGGTCCGTCGCGGAAATGCCCCAGCGCCCCGCAAATCATGGCCGGCCCCAGGTCCGAGCCGCCGATGCCGATATTCACAACGGTACGGATTTTTTTCCCGGTGAAGCCGGTCCAGGCGCCGGAGCGGACGGCGTCTGAAAATTCCCGCATCTTGCCCAGCACCCGGCCCACCTCGGGCATGACGTCGGCGCCGTCGACCCGGATGGGCCGATCCGGCCGGTTGCGGAGGGCGATGTGGAGGACGGCGCGGCCCTCGGTGAAATTGATCCTCTCCCCCGCGAACATGCGGTCGCGCCAAGCCTCGACCCTGGCCTCGCGGGCCAGGTCGAAAAGCAGGCGGAAGGTCTCCGCCGTGGCCCGGTTCTTGGAGTAATCGACCAGCATATCCCCGAAACGGAGGGAATAGCGGCAGAAGCGGTCGGGATCCTCGGCGAAAAGCTGGCGCAGGGAGGTCTGTTCCATATCCCGGCGGTGGCTGGCCAGCGCCTGCCAAGCCTTGCCGCCAGTAAGAGGGTTCTTGTCGCCGTTCATGCCGGTTGCCTTTCTCTGGGAGTCCTTT
>JAISYD010000271.1 GCA_031270145.1 Planctomycetota bacterium | reverse complement strand
AAATACCTGAACGACATGAACGTGGTGGACGCCATGGAGTTCCTCCACAGCAAGATGAAAATCCACAAAACGAACGCCGAGTTCCTGATGACCATCAACGTCCCCAGGTGAACTGGACGGAACGGAAAGGATCGCCCATGAAAGCGCTAGTTCTGAGGGAATACAACCTCTTTGTCCACGAAGAGGTCCCGACGCCGCGGCGCGGCGGCGACGAAGTGCTGATTCGGGTCAAAGCCTGCGCCATTTGCGGCAGCGACGTACACGGCATGGACGGCTCCAGCGGCCGGCGCATCCCGCCCGTCATCATGGGGCACGAGGCGGCCGGGGTCATCGAGGAATCCGGCCCCGGGGTCGAGGGCTTCAAGCCGGGGGACCGGGTCACCTTCGACTCCACCATCTTCTGCGGCAAATGCTATTTCTGCCGTCGGGGCCAAATCAACCTTTGCGACAACCGCCGGGTACTTGGCGTCTCCTGCGGCGACTACCGGCTGGACGGCGCCTTCGCCGAATTCGTGGCGGTCCCCGCCCACATTCTCTTCCCCGTGCCGGATCGGGTGACTTTCGAGCAGGCGGCCATGGTGGAGCCGCTGTCGGTGGCCTTGCACGCGCTCGGGCGCTCGCCCGCGGCGCTGGGCGATTCGGCGGTGGTGGTGGGAGCCGGGATGATCGGCCTCTTGATCATTCAGTTGCTCCGGGCGGCCGGCCGCGGCCCGATCATTGCGGTCGACATGGTGGACGCGAAGCTCGAAATGGCCCGGAAATTCGGCGCCGACGCCGCCCTCCGCTCCGATCGGGACGATGTGGTCAAGGAGACGCTTGCCCTCACCGGCGGCCGGGGGGCGGACGCCGCCTTCGAGGTGGTGGGCATGACGCCGACCACGCAACTGGCCCTGGCCTCGGTGCGGAAGGGCGGCTCGATCACCCTGGTCGGCAACATCAAGCCCATGGTGGAGGCGCCCCTGCAATCGGCGGTGCTGCGGCAAATCACCCTTCACGGCAGTTGCGCCTCGGCCGGCGAATATCCCACCTGCCTGAACCTCATCGCTTCCGGCAAAGTCGACGTGGACTCCTTCATCAGCGCCGTCGCCCCGCTCTCCGAGGGCGCCTCCTGGTTCAAGCGCCTCTACGCCGCCGAGCCGGGCCTGCTGAAGGTGATTCTGAAGCCTTGAGGCTGTCGGCATGTCGACTTATGTCGGGCGTCTCGCGCCCGCCCCGACCGGCGCCCTGCATCTGGGCAACGCCCGTACCTTCCTGGTCGCTTGGCTCAGGGCTCGCCTGGCCGGCGGGCGCCTGATCCTGCGGCTGGAAGACCTGGATCATCCCAAGGTCAAGCCCGGCGCCGCCATTGAAGCCTACCGCGACCTCGCCTGGCTGGGGCTGGAATGGGACGCCGGCCCGTCCGCCTCGTTCCCGCCTTATTCCGAAAGCGCCGCCGACGCCGACGATCCCTTTGTCCAGTCGCGGCGCCGGGAAGAATACCGGGATATTCTCGCCCGGCTCCGCCGCCAGGGGAAAGCCTACCCTTGCGTCTGCGCCCGGAAAGAACTTGATTCCTTCCGTTCCGCCCCCAACGCCGGCGAGGATTTGCGCGAGCGCCGCTACCCAGGAACCTGCCGGGATCGCTTTCCCGACGCCGGGGCGGCCCGGGCCGCCGTCGGAGGCCGGGAGATCGGCTGGCGCTTCCGGGTGGCGGATGGAGCGCGGACGCGTTTCAACGACGGATTCTATGGTCCCCGGTCCGGAATCCTTTCCGAATGGTCCGGGGATTTTTTGATCGCCAGAGGGGAACAGGCCGGCTACCAGTTGGCGGTAGTGGCCGACGATCACGCCCAGGGGGTGACCGAGGTGGCGCGGGGGGCCGACCTGCTGCCAAGCACAGAGCGGCAGTTGGCGCTGTACCGGGAATTGGGGTTCGCGCCGCCGGCTTTTTTCCACCTGCCGCTGGTGGTGGGTCCGGACGGCCGCCGCCTAGCCAAACGCCACGGCGACTCCCGGCTGTCCCAACTCCGCCGGGCCGGCCGGAGGCCGGAACGCGTCCTGGGCTGGCTGGCGAAAAGCCTGGGCTGGCGGGAACGGCTGGCCGAAACCACGCTGACGGAAATACGGGACAGTTGCGACTTCGCCCGCCTGCCGCGGGAGCCGGCGGTTTTGCTTCCGGGCGACCTGGCCTGGCTGGGGCTGGCCGAGGCGGCCCGGGTTGTAGACACAAAATAAACGCGGGTTTATGTGGCGGCCGGCCAGCCTCCACGCCGCGGCGGAGCGTGGAGGCTGGCTGATGTTACATAAACTCGCGTTTATTTTGTATTGACAACCCGGGCCACCTCGGCCAAGGATAGTCGCAAAACCACCCGGAAAATTTTGTCACGCCCTCCCGTGCCAAAGTTCAAGCGGAAGAAATGGCATTTCCGTAATTGTCCGGTATATTCACACCATGAGAATATTTTCACTCTCCATTGCGCGAGTGCCCGACACTCAATCACACCCCAACAGACAATCGGGCGCATCTCACTTTTGTTAAGGTCAGCGGTTGTAATCGAGAAGGCGTTTCCGGATAAAGTTATGTAGGCCGCTTTTATCCGGAGGACAGCCATGCGAAAGACGGCATCGAAGTACAAGAGTAGTTATAGCATTGACTTGCGTGCGCTCGAGGAGGAGGTTTTATCCGAGGGGCGGGAATGGATGCAGCGGCGATTGGAGGAGAAATTGCGCGAGAAGCGCAAGTCTTTTTCCCCAGGCCAAACGCCAAGACTCCTCTCTTGGTTCGGGAGCGATGGAATCGGCTTGCGCGCAATTGCAGGGGCGGTTCAAACGGCCGGGGCAATTCTGGAGCGAATCGGGAGAAGACAATCTGCTCGCGTTGGAGTTGGCGCGA
>JAISYD010000256.1 GCA_031270145.1 Planctomycetota bacterium | reverse complement strand
GGAAATGAGGATGAAGACGGCGAGCTTCCTCTGCTTGTATCGGGCGATGCTGAAGGCGGCCGGCAGCCCCAGGAGCAGGCCGAAAACGCTGCTGCCGCCGGCGATGATCAGGCTGTTGTAGATGTATTGCAGGAAATTCTGCGAATTGAAGACGTTCTCGAAATTTTCCAGGGTCGGCTCGAAAAAGAGCTTGGGCGGCAGCTCGACGATTTGGAGCGGCGTCTTGAAGGCGTTCAGGAGCATCCACAGGAGCGGCAGCAGGAAAAAGAACACGCAGACGATGATGGCGCCGAAATAGAGGATGTCCATGCCCAGGCGGCGGAGGCGGCGGGCGCGGTCGCGAGTCGGCGCGTCAAGGTACTTTGCCTCGGCGCTCATGATCTTTCCCCCTCTCAAAGTTCCAGCCCGCGGCGGAGATAGGTGACCAGCAGGCTGATGCCCAGCACTATGGCGAAAAAGATCACCAGTAGGGCCGAGGCGTAACCGAAGTTGAAGTACTGGAAACTCATCTGGTAGGTGTAGATGTTCAGCGTTTCGGAACTGTAGCCCGGTCCGCCCAGGGTCATGACGTAAATGATGTCGAAGGTTTTCAGGCAGTCCACCAGCCGCAGGAGCGCGGCGACGCCGATGGTGGGGGCGATCATCGGAAGGGTGATGCGAAAGAATATCTGGAACGGAGTGGCCCCGTCGACCATGGCCGACTCGTATGGCTCGCGGGACATGGTGGCGAGTCCGGCTATGACGATGAGGGAAATCAGGGGCGTCCATTCCCAGATGTCGACCAGGACCAGCGCGGGGATGACGGTGGAGGAATCGCCTAGCCACAGGAGTTTGGAAATGCCGGCGTACTGGCTGAGCCAGGCCTCAAGGCCGGTGGCCTTGACGACGTAATTGATTACCCCGGCGGTGGGTTCGAACATCAGCATCCACACCATGGCCACCGCCACGGGGGTGGCCATCATAGCCATGAGGAAGATGGAGCGGGCCACGCGCTTGCCGCGGAAGTCGCGGGCGTCGAAAAGCACCGCTATCAGCACGCCCAGGACTATCTCGACCAGCATGGCCAGGCCGGTGAAGTAGAAGGTGCGCAACACCGAATGCCAAAAGCGCTCGTCGTTTGTGAAAATGTCGATGTAATTCTTGAGGCCGACGAAGTTGATCGCGTCGCCGTGGGTCAGGCTCCAGTCGGTGAAGGAGTTGTAGATGGTGTAGCCGAGCGGGAAAATCATCAGCAGCAGGATGAAGACGACGGCCCCGGCCGGGAAGAGCCGATGGGCGTTTCGGTCATGCCAGTCGCCTAGTCGCATGTGCGTCCTCCTCTATTCACCGTGGCCCGCGGCGGTGCGCCGGCTGGACATCCGGATCGGGCCGATGACTCCCAGGAGGGCCTGGCCGGAGGCGGCGTCGAAATAGCGTACCTGCTCCATGGCCGGGGTGAGCCTGATGTTTTCCCCGATG
This sequence comes from Planctomycetota bacterium, assembly GCA_031270145.1. Classification (GTDB taxonomy): domain Bacteria; phylum Planctomycetota; class SZUA-567; order SZUA-567; family SZUA-567; genus JAJBSZ01. The sequence continues at coordinate 7,876 of JAISYD010000256.1, read as the reverse complement.
TGGTGGCCGTGGCGCTGTTCCACTCGCGCGATGAGGTTTTCCCGGTCGTCCGCCTGGCGCGAAAGGTACGCGTGGGCTTCGGCCCCCAGCTCCTCGATTACCGTGATGTGGGCGTTCAGAATGCTTCCGTCCTGCCCGGGGTCGGCTATTTTCAGGTGTTCGGGTCGGATGCCTATGGTCACCTCCCGGTTCGGCGCCCGCTTCAGCATTTCCAGGTGGATGTCGGCGACGGCGAAACTGAAGCCATCGCCCTCGACCAGCAATTTTCCGTCCGCCTCTTTCAATGTCCCGTCCAGGAAGTTCATGGGCGGGGAGCCGATGAAGCCCGCTACGAAGCGGTTGCTGGGATGGTCGTAGAGGAGCAGAGGGGAGCCGATTTGCTGGATGAGGCCATCCTTCATCACCACGATCTTGTCGCCCATGGTCATGGCCTCGACCTGGTCGTGGGTGACGTAAATCATGGTGGCGTTCAAGCGGTTGTGGAGTTTGGCGATTTCGGTCCGCATCTGCACCCGGAGCTTGGCGTCCAGGTTGGACAGCGGCTCGTCGAAAAGGAACACCTTGGGATTCCTGACGATGGCCCGGCCCACCGCCACCCGTTGGCGCTGTCCGCCGGACAGGGCCCGGGGTTTCCGCCGGAGGTATTCCTGGATGCTTAGAATCTTCGCCGCGTCCTGCACCCGCTTGTCTATTTCGCTGTTGGGGATTTTTCGGATTCTCAGGCCGAAGGCCATGTTCTCGTATACCGTCATATGGGGGTAGAGGGCGTAGTTCTGGAACACCATGGCGATGTTCCGATCCTTCGGCGCCAGGTTGTTGACGATTTCCCCGTCGATTCGAAGTTCGCCCGAGGTGATTTCCTCCAGGCCGGCTATCATCCTGAGGGTGGTCGACTTGCCGCAACCCGAGGGACCGACGAAAACGACGAATTCCCGATCTTCGATCACCACGTTGACGTCCGCGACCGCCCTTACGTTGCCGTCGTAGACCTTTTCGATGTTTTTCAGCTCGACCTTCGCCATGTTCATTCCTTTCTTGCCGTTCAACCCGCCGCCCGGCGGACGGGCGGCGGCGGGGGTAATTTTCGTTGGCGCGGCGGATCGGAACTAAGCGTCGGGGGCTGACAAATTTATGGGGCGCGCTTGCCATGGAATAGGGAAAGCCCCGCAACGGATCAACGCATTAAAGGATTAAAGCCGGCGGATTGGGTAAAGTCAAGCGAATTTCACCCGCTCAGGCCAGTAATTTAATTGGGCCTGGTAGAGGGACGCGTAGGAGCCGTCCGGACGCGCCAGGAGCTCCGCGTGCGTCCCCGATTCCACCGCCAACCCGTCCTGGATTACAACGATCCGGTCGGCGTGGATCACGGTCGACAGCCGGTGGGCGATGATTAGCACGGTTTTGTCCTGCATAAGGTTGTCGATGGCCCTCTGCACCACCGCCTCCGACTGGTTGTCGAGGGACGAGGTGGCTTCGTCGAGGATGATGATCGGGGCATCCTTGATGAAGGCGCGGGCGACCGCCACCCTCTGCCGCTGGCCGCCGGAAAGCATGACCCCGCGCTCGCCTATTTCCGTGTCCAACCCCTTGGGCAGCGAGTCGACGAAGTCGTCCAGGCAGGCCGCCGCCGCCGCCCGGGCCAGATCCTCCTCCGAGGCGTCGCGCCGTCCCATCAGGATGTTGTCCCGGATGCTGCCGCCGAAGAGGAAATTGTCCTGGAAGACTATGGCGATGTTCCGTCGGAGCGATTCCAGGGAAAAATCCCGGATATCTACGCCGTCGATGCTTATCGAGCCGCCGGACACGTCGTAAAAACGGGGCAGGAGGCTGACGAGGGTGGTTTTGCCGCCGCCGGAGCCGCCGACAAAGGCCACCGTCTGGCCGGCCGCTATCTCCAGATCGATCCCCCTGAGGACCGGCTTGTCCGGCGAATAGGAGAACTCGACTCCAGAGTAGCGGATGCCCCGCGCCACCCGCTCCAGTCGCGCCGCCCCGGGCCGGTCGGTTATGGCCGGACGGCTGTCCAGGGCGGATAGGACGCGGCGCATGGCCAGGAGGGACATCTGGATGCCGTTGTAGTTGCCGCTGATGCCCTTGAGCGGGGTGTAGAGCATGAGCAGGGTGGCGAGGAAGGAGACGAAGGCGCCGGGGGTGATCAGATCGTGCGCAATCATGATGCCCTGGAGCCAGATGACGGCGGCGATGCCAATGGCCAGGGCTCCGTGCATGCCCATCGACATCAGGCCGACCCGCTGGGTGATCTTGATGCCCAGGCGGAAGGTGAAATCAAGGGTCTTGCGCATCTCCGCGTTAAGATGATCGTACAGATCGTAGGCGGCGACGGTGCGGTTGCCGCCGAAAACCTCGTTGTAGCGGGTGGTGGCCAGGCCTCCCACCATGACCGACTCGGTCATGAGCGTCTTGATCTTTTTTTTCACCTGGAGCATGGGCACGAAGGCGAGAAGCAGGGCCAGCACCGCCACGATGGCCAGCATCCAGGAGTTCCAGAACATCACCGCGATGAGGGAGACCGACATGAAAAAGCGGTTGACGAAGAAGTTGACGTTGCCGATGAGGCCGGAACTGGCGCTGTCGGCGTCGCTGTAGTAGCGCATCAGCGCCCCGCCCGAGGTCATCCGGTCGAAGGCGGCGGCGTCGTTGTGCATTAGCCGGTTGAACAGCGCCATTTTCACCGAGTTGGCGATTTTCATGCCCGACCAGTGGGTCAGGTAGCCGGAGGCGTATTTGAAGGCGCTTTGGAGCAGGGTGAAAACGATGATGAGCAACGGGTAATAGGCCATGTCGGGCAGCTTGCCGCTTTTGTTGCCGTCCAGGACCATGTCGGTGAACGGTTTCAGGATCGCGGCGATCATCGCCTCCATGGCGCCCACCGGCATCGACATGAGCACGGACAAAACGCCGCGGAACAGGTAGGGCCGTACAAAGCGGGAGAACTGGCGCAGATCGCCCAGGGCTCCCCGCGAGATGAACCTGTCCATCCATTCCATATTAATCAATTTCATGTTTTTTCCATATTCCGGGTCAGGGTTTCGGCCTTGTCGATCAGCCGGATCAGGCTTCGGATGTCGCGCATGCCCAGGGGCGAAAGGAAACGGGAGTTCAGGAGCCGCGCCGTCCTCAGCCCCGCCAGCGCGGCGCACAATTTTTTCCGCGTGGCATCGCCGCCCGCGTCATAGATTCCGCAGAGGCCCGCGATGTCGGGGTCCAGCCCCTGGCGCTCAAGGGAGAAGAGGAAAAGGAAAACGTCCCGCAACTGGAACGGCCCGACGGCGTCGCCCTGGATGTCGTCCTCGAAATCGATGAAATGCGTCCGCCCGTCCCGCAGCGTGATGTTCTTGATCTGGGCGCCGCCGTGGGCCTCGCCCAGGTTGTGCAGGCGGCGCAACGCCCCGAGCGCCCCGGCGACGACGCCGCTGGCCCGATCCGGCTGGTTGGCGAGAAGCTTGGCCAGCGTCGGTCCGGCGTCTGACATGACGAAATAATTCCTTCCCCGGTGGAGGACGCGGGGGACGTCGACGCCCATTTCGGCTAATCGCTCCAGCCTTCCGGCCTCGAAGTCCACACTATCCCCGCCCGGACCCGGCGGCGCTATGGTCAGGGGATTCCCGCTGAGGCGGTGGATAAGCGACTGGGCCAGTCGGCTCAGGGGATTTTTGCTCCGGCGCCGCTTTTTGACGTAGACCGTCTTGCCGTTCACCTTGTGGCGGAATACCGGGGAGCGGTTGTGGGCGGCGAGGACGCGCCGGTCTATTTCGTAGCGCATGCCGCCTCTTCCATGGCCGCCAGCATTTTCCGCACCCCCGTCGCCGCCTTGTCCCAACCGTTGTTTTCCAGACAGTCCCGGGGCATCAGGTTGCCGCCCAGCCCCACCCCCAGGTAGCCGGCTCGGATGAAATCCGGGGCGTTTGCCGGGGTCACCCCGCCGATGGCCACATAATCGCTGTCATTGAACGGGCCTTTCAGGCTTTTGACATAGCCGGGCGGCATATCGCCGGCCGGGAACAGCTTCATGACCTTGAAGCCGCTGGCCAGGCAAAGGCCGGCTTCGCTCGGGGTGAGGACGCCGGGCAGGAAGGCCGTCCGGCTTTCCGCGCACCAGGCAAGCATCTCCGGCGGGCAGGAGGGGGCGAGGAGGAAGGCGGCGCCGGCGGCCAGCGCCGCCTTGGCCAGATCGACGTTGACGACGGTTCCGGCCCCGACGCCGGCCGAGTCGCCGAAATGCTTCCGCAACCGTTCGATTTGCTCCAAGCCGTCTCGGGAATTCATGGCTACCTCGAACAGCCTTATCCCGCCGGCGAAGGCCGCCTGGGCGTAGGGGATGGTTTTTTCCAGCGGGATATTCCGCAGGATGGCCAGGGCCGGGCTTTCCCGGAACGCTTTACGCATGTCCATCTTGTTGTCCTCCGGACAAAGGGGTTCGCGTTTCCGCCTCAACGGTTGATTTCCGCCTTGCCTTCCATGAGAGCTCGCATCCGCTCCCGCGAGGGATAGCCCTCGATGTCGCCGGTGGTTTGGGTGGCGAGGGCGCCGGCGATGGCGCCCATGCGGCCGGCGGTCTCGGCGTCCAAACCCTCCAGGCAGCCGGCCATGAATCCGGCGTTGAACGCGTCCCCCGCTCCTATGGGTTCGACGCAGCGGCAGGGAACGGGGGGGATATGTCGTTCCTTGCTGCCGCGCTCCGCCACCCAGGCCCCCTTGTCGCCGTCCTTGAGGGCGACGCGCTCCGCCGAGCCGCCTTGGAAGAGACGGCTGAAAATATCGGGGATGCTGTCCGTCTTGAACATATGCTCGGCCTCGTCCAGCCCAAGCATGACGATTTGCGCCCGCAGGGCGAGGTCGGAAAGGAGGCCGGTGTAGTCCCGGCCGCCCCACAGCTTTCGGCGGATGTTGGCGTCAAAGCTGATCTTGAGGCCCAGGCGTCCGGCCAAATCCACGGCGTGGGATATCGTTTCGGCGCAGGATTGGCTGAGAATGGGGGTAATCCCGGTGATATGGAGGATTTTCGCCCCCGCCAGGGCTTTTTCCGGCACATCGGCGGGCGTCAGATGGCTGGCGGCGGAGTTCTCCCGGTAGTAATGTACCTTGGTTTCGCCGGCGCTCCCCTCCTTGAACATCACTCCGGTGCGGTGCGCCGGGTCGAACGTTGTCCAGGAGACGTCGACCCCCTCGCCTCGGATGGCGTTGGCGATGTAATGCCCGAATTCATCGTCCCCGAGACGGCTCAGCCACGCGGCCGCGCGTCCTAGCTTCGCCAAGCCGATCATCATGTTGCTCTCCGCCCCGGCAATGCGGGGGCGGAATCCCCGGCAGTAGCGGAGCGGCCCGGCCTCATCCGGCGTCAGGCAATACATGGTCTCGCCGATGGCGACCGTCTCGGGGGAATTTTCGGCTGGCATGGCAATCTCCTTTTCCATTTGCACGCGGGCCATCAATCCGGCAATCCGGCCAATGCCTCCATCACCGCGCCGACGGTGAGGAGGTCCGGCAATACTCGTCCATCCTTTTCGCCCGGCGCGTAGAGGACGTCGAGCGGCACCGCCGCCTTGGCGAATTCCTGGCGGAGGGTTTGGGCAATGCGCTCGTCCTGGAGGGTCCAGTCGGCCTTGAGCAGTTCCACTTTTTTATTTTCCACCATGGCGATCAGATCGCGATCCAGCCAGACTCGCTGGTTAATCTGGCATGTGGCGCACCAGCGGGCGGTGAAATCCACATAAACCGGCTTGCCTTCCCCCCGCAACCGGCGCACCATTTCCGGCGACCATTCGCGCCACTCCAATCCTTTTTCCGCCGTCGGCAGGCCGATCCAGACTCCGGTGGCCAGCGCCAACGGCGCGCCGATCCGGAAGGCCAGGGAGAGCCGGGGAGAGGTCGGGCGGTTTGCCTGGCCCCGCCCGTGCAGCCAGCAGGCCAGGGCGGTCAGCACCAGCCCTTGCAGCATGACGAGAAAGCGCCACTCCCCTAGTGTCGCCTCTAACATCCAGGCCAGATAGACGGTGGCGGCGAAGAGGGGGAAACTCATGATCTGGCGGAAGGTTTCCATCCAGAGCCCGGGCTTCGGCAGCCATTTCATCAGGCTGGGGAAGGCGGACAGGGCGAGATAGGGGAAGGCGAAGCCGAGGCCCATCAGGGTGAAGGCCAGGAAGGCCAGCGGGGCCGGGGCCGAAAGGGCGTAAGCCAGGGCGGAGCCGAGGAAGGGGGCGGAACAGGGGGTGGCGGTTAGGGTGGCCAGCAGGCCGGTGAGGAAGGAACGCCTCAACCCATGCCGGTTGGCCAAAATCCGCCCGTCCTGGATGGCGACGCCGACCTGGAAAGCGCCGGCCATGTTCATCGACAGGATTAGGAACAGGTGGCAAAGCGCGAATAGGAACAACTCCGACTGCAATTGCGCCCCCCAACCCAGATCCAGCCCGATCACCAGGACGGCCAGCCCCCAGAAGCAGAGGATGGCCCCGGCGGCATAGGCGGCGCCGTGCGCGAAAACCAGCCGGCGGTTGCTGTGCGCTTGCCGGACGAAGCCCATTATCTTCAGACCCAGCACGGGGAAAACGCAAGGCATGACGTTCAGGATCAGGCCGCCGAAAAAGGCGAAGGCCAGGATGGCGCCGCCGCCGGCTGGATTTTTCTGGACAAGCGCCGACGGTTCCGGGAGCGGTAAAGCGATATCCACGGCTGCCGTCTCTCCGGAAGGGCCGGCGGAAATCCGGACCACTCCGGAGAGCCTTGGCTTGCCAGGCGGGAGGTTTTTCAGTCTTGGCAGACGTAGCCGCCAGGTTTCCCCTTGTTTCTCAAGGGGCTGGGGCTGTTGGCTGTCGATCCAGAAGCCGGCCGCGCCGTCCTCGAAGAAGTGCGGCTCGGCCGGCGCCTTAACGGTCGGGCCGGAGGGGATGATGGAAAGAAGCCATTCCCTCCCTTCGCCAGCCGCTTCAAACCTCCAGTCGGCGGAGGCGGCCGGTAGTCTCGCGAGGGCTCGGGCCAGGGCCGGTACGGGCGGTTGGGGTGCGCTCCCGGCCGGCTGGCTGGTCACGGTTGTTTCCAGGCGCAATTTGCTGGGAATGCAGCTTTTGCCGGTGCAGACCTGGGTGTCAAGGACGCCTATGATGTGGACGGGTTCGCCGTCCGCAGGCAAATCCGCCGGCGGGGTCACGGTATAAACTAGGGCGGTCTTGCCTTTCAGGATATGGGAAGCGATGCCTGAATTGACGTACAGTTCCGGGGTCGGCCATTTCGCCGGGGAAACGGCGAAGCCGGCCGGCAGTTGCCAGTCGATCCGGGCGGCCAGTCCGGGCCCGCCCGGATTTACCCAGTAGCTGTAGGCGCCGGGCTGATGATCCAGTTCCAGGAGTAGGCGAAAGGGTCGGCCGGGAACTAAGGCCGGCGCCTCGGGAAGCAGCGCCGCCTTGAGCGGGGGGGATTCCCGCTGGCTTATCCCGGTGTCGGGAAACCCGTCCCCGGGCGTCCCGAAATCCAGGTTGAAGTCGCCGGTTCGCGCCTGGCGCGGGTGGAGCGCCAGGGCTAAGCTCAAGATGAATAGTGACGCCATTGACAGTCGCTTCTGCATATCGCTCCAACGGTTCCCGGAAAAATCACTAGGCGGATTATACCGATAGACAGCCATAAAGGGAACCTCTAAAAAGCGGCTTTCGCTGTATCCCTGTATTTGGATGAAGCGAATGTTTAAATAGTGGACAAATATTTGCCGGGTCGCTTTTTTTCTTGACCAAACTCGTCCATTGCGATCACAGTACACGACTAAAAATCAGTTATATTGACACAACATCTTGAATAGGAGGGGATAACGAGGAACATGACGGGTGCCAACTCTCATCGGAACACCCGAAAGGAGACCGCCATGTTC
>JAISYD010000254.1 GCA_031270145.1 Planctomycetota bacterium | reverse complement strand
GACTTTGCCAGGAACACCGTCACCGTTCAAGCGAAGCACGCCAAAAACCGCCGGACGGCGACGAACCCCATATCCCCTGCCCTGTCGCGGGAACTGGCGGAGCATATGGCCTTGTCCTTGCCGACGGCTCCCGCGTTCCCCGGCATGTGGCAGAAACGGGGCGCGGACATGATTCAGGCCGACTTGGAGGCGGCCGGCGTTGCCGCGGTGAACGAGACGGGCCAGGTATTGGACTTTCACAGCTTGAGACATACTTGCGGGACCTGGCTTTCGCAGGCCGGCGCTTCCCTGCAAATAATCCAGCGGATCATGAGGCATAGCACCCCGATATTGACAGCGAACACCTACGGTCACCTTGAAATCGTTGACCTGGCGAAAGCCATTGCCAAGTTGCCGGACATTCACCCCGCCGGCGGCCCGGAAACCGAGGCCATGCGGGCGACGGGAACGGATGACTTGGCGGCGGCGGATCGGCCCGGAAAAGTAATCACTAAAACCAACACTATCGCCAAGAATCCCGACCGATTTATAACGACTTACAACGACGTTAAGGCAAGCAAAAGCGGTTTTATTCAGCATGAAACTTTGCTACAGGAAAAATATAACCCCTTGCAATGCAAGGGGTTAAATTTGGTGGAGCTGAGGGGATTCGAACCCCTGACCCCCGCATTGCGAACGCGATGCTCTACCAACTGAGCTACAGCCCCGAGAATCTTTTCGGCGTTTGTCAGTTTATCCGGGTCGGCCGGGCTGTCAAGGGGGAAGAGGCAAAAAAGCGTAATCGTCCGGCGTACGCAAAAGGGGAAAACAACGGCATAACCCGGGCCGAATCGGCGGCATGGGGTACAACAATATTGAATCCCGACGGAAAACCGGTATAAAAGGGCCTATGGGACGTACAACGGCAAATATGGGACCGCGCATCCCGCCCGCCCTCCTTTGGCTGCTGGCCGGGTTGCTTACCGCCGCCGTCCCCCTTTCGGGCGGCGAGGGCGACGCCTACGCCCAAACGCTGGCGCATCTTGAGGCGATCAATCGGCAACTCGCCAATATAGTCGAAAACGTGGAACATCCGCCCGGACCGGCGGAATATCCGCGGCGGCTGCTCTCGCTCCAAAAAAACGCCGAAATAAGCATCGGAGGCGAAATCCGCGTCAATTTCGCCGGCGTCCGGGCCAATACGGCCGGCGTCAATCCCTCCGGCGATTTGGTCGGCGCCGGTTCCGCGCCCGGGAAAAGCCGGCTCGCGGATTTCCAGGTTTCGACCGCCAGGCTGAATCTGGCGGCGACAATCGGCCGGCGCTGGCGGGCATTTTTCGAGATAAACCTTGACGGGCATAATGGATTCCGCCAGATTGACCGCGTCTGGAACGCCAATCCGGCCGCGTCTCCGGCCGACCCCTACCAACGGCGGCGCCAGACCGAATTGATCGGCCAGGCCTATCTGGAAATCCTGAAGTCCGGGCATTCCGGGTTCGGCTTGAGGATTGGGCTAATCAAGCCGTCCTTCGGTCTGACGCAACGGCATGATTTGTTCGGCCAATCCTTCATGGACGCGCCGGATCTGAGCGCCGCCAACCTCGCGGCTCCCGAGAACCGCCAGGGCGGCCTCCGCCTGCCCCACGCCTCGCGTTTCCAGGATCCCGTCGCCGCCGTCATGGCGAGTTACGAGATGCGCGACATTATTCGTTTCGAGGCGATGGTCTTCCAGGAAGACCGCCGCAACCGGTATGGCCGTTACTCCGGGAGCGACTCCCGCCCGCCCAGATCCTGGCAAGCGGGCGCCAGCTTTCTGCCATTGGAGGGTTGGGAACTGTCCGCCGCCCTCCGCAACCGCCACAGCCGCGGGCGCGGCATCCGCGGGTGGGCTGATAGCCCCTTCCGCCCGGATTTTCTGGATCACCTGGCCTCCGGAAAATCCGATCCCCGCTGGGACGCCGCGACCCGGCAATGGAGCGACGCCGGCGCCGGCCCGGCCTTCGGCTCGCGAAAGAACGAACAAGCCCTGGCCATCGGACTGGCGGCGGAGATACCCGTCATCGGAGTGGCGGCGCAACTGGAATACGCCCACGGCTGGAACCAGGGGTTTAACCGCCATATCAACTCCGACGATCTGAACCTGGGCCTGTCCCGCCGGCTCACGCCCTTCCTCACCCTCTTCGGGCAGGCCGAATGGCTGCGGGTCGGGGACGGCAGCTGGCTAACTGCCGCTGGCGAGCGCGACGAGCGTAACCACCGCCTATACCGCTTCTTGCTGGGAGCCGAATACGATCTGCTCCGGAATCTGACCCTGGAGGCGGGCTGGCAATACGAATATTGGAGAATCGTCTCCAGCCGGGGCGGCGGCGACGGAGCGGCGGAAAAACTGACGAATACGGCCAACCTCTTTTACTTAGGCAGCCGATTTGCGTTTTGAGGGGGATGCGTCATGGACGGGTTTTGTTCGCTGACTTTGCGCGAATTCATCGACCAGGCCGCCTCGGTCTCGCCGACGCCGGGCGGAGGCGCCGTCGCCGCCCTGGCCGGGGCGCTAGGCGCCGCCATGGCCTCAATGGCGGCCAACCTCACCGTCGGCAAGGCAAAATTCGCCCGGCACGACGCCCTGATGCGGCGGACGCTGGCGGAGCTGGCGCCCAACCTCGAATCGTTCCGTCAGGGCGTCGACGCCGATGCGCTGGCCTTTGACCGCCTTTCCCGGGCCTATCGCCTGCCCAAGGACGAAGAGGAAGCGGCTGCCGGTCGCCGGGAGGAGATACACGGAGCGCTTCTCAACGCCACGCGACCGCCGGAACGGGTACTCGCCGACTGCCGCCAGGTCCTGGAGCTTTTGCCCCCACTAGCGGAGGCGGCCAACCCCAACCTGCTTTCCGACGTCGAGGTGGCGGCGATAATGCTGGCCGCCGCCGCCCGGGCGGCGCTCGTCAATCTCCTCGCCAATACCAGGCAACTGGCCGACGATGAAGCCGGGAAAACCGAGGCCGAAGCCGGGCGCCGGTTGGCGGAAGTGGAGGAATTGGCCGAAAAAACCCTGGCCCGGGTCAAGGAGCGCCGGATCGGAAATGAACGTCGGAAAGGAACCGCCATGACCAGCCGCAGCGCCGCGATACAGCGTGAAACCGCCGAAACCAGGATAAAAATGACGTTGGTCCTGGACGGATCGGGGAAAAGCCGGGTGTCGACCGGAGTGGACTTTTTCGATCACATGCTGACGCTCCTCGTCCGGCATGCCCTGTTCGATCTGGAATTGGAGGCCCGGGGCGACATCGGCGTCGACGCCCACCACACGGTGGAGGACGTGGGCATCTGCCTGGGACGGGCACTAAAGGAGGCGCTGGGCGACAAGGCGGGGACAACCCGCTACGGCGGCATCCTCCTGCCCATGGACGAGGCGCTGGCCCAGGTGGCGCTGGATTTGTCCGGCCGCCCGCATCTGGAATGGCGGGCCGCCATTCCGGCCGCCAAATGCGGCGATTTCGACACCTGCCTGGGCCGCGAGTTCGCCAGAGCCTTTTCGAGCGGCGGCGGCGTCAATCTGCACGTGGCCTTGCTTGCCGGCGAGGATCCGCACCATTCGCTTGAAGCCATTTTCAAGGGATTGGGGAGGGCCCTCCGCCAGGCCGTAGCGCCGGATCCCAGGGAAAAGGGCATCCCTTCCAGCAAGGGGGTGCTATAAAAACGGTTGCGGTTCCAGGCAAGGCCGGGTATAATAAGATCAAGCAAAGGAGATAGGTATGAAAAAATACGTTTGCGACATTTGCGGCTGGGTTTACGATCCGGAAGCGGGGGATCCGGCCAATGGCATTGAACCAGGCACCCCTTTTGAAAAAATAGCGGAAGATTTCGTCTGCCCCGAGTGCGGGGCCGGCAAAAGCAGCTTTTCCGCCCAATAAGGCGGCGGACATGGAATCGGAAGAAACGTTCATCGCCATCCAGGCAGGGCTTGCCGTCCCGAAGCGGGATGTCTGGTTTGAATTTTCCCACGCCGCCGGCCCGGGCGGCCAAAACGTCAACAAGGTCGCCACCGCCGTCACCCTTTGTTTCCATCCCGATTCCAGCGCCGCCTTGTCGCCCGGTCAACTGGACCTGTTGAAAGCCAGACTGGCCAACCGCTTCAACGCCAAAGGCATCCTTCGTTTGACCGCCGCCGACGGACGAACGCAAGGGGTGAACCGCTCCCTGGCCTTGGCGCGGTTTCGCGAACTTCTGAATCGGGCCCTGACGCCGGTCAAACGCCGCCGGCCCACCCGCCCTAGCCGGGCGGCGGACGAAAAAAGACTGGCGGGGAAACGCCGCTTGGCGGCCCGCAAGACCGGTCGCCAGGCGGCCAACGCCGGCGATCCGGACGAATAACCACGACGCCGAAAAAAAAGCTTGCGTCAAGCTAAAACCTCCAGTAATATAAAGTGCGGATTATGGATTGTCGACAATCGCCAAAACCGCGTTTTCCAAAAAGGCCGCCAACATGTCAGCTGGCATCGGCAAATTGGCTTTCAACCCGGCGTCGATAGCGGCAAGCTATAAACGCTTGGCCCCGATTCCGTACAACGCCTCAACCGCCGTCCCGCCCGCTTCCAACCCGTTGCCGACCGGCCAAACCGACCAGGGCCAGGCGGATTTGGAAAACGACAACGCCGCCGTCAGCCGGAGCGTGGACGGAACCAACGAGTGGCTGGCGGCGAGAAACCGCTCCATCCGTTTCCGCCTGAGGGAAAACTCCGATCGGGTGCAGGTGCAGGTGGTGGATCCCAAAAGCAACCGGATTCTCAGCACCATCCCCTCGGACGAGATGCTCCGCTTCAGCGAGCGCATGCGCGAGTTATCCGGCCTAGGCGCCAAAGTGGACACTTCGCGCTGACCTGTCCGGGTGGTTCGGGTATTCGGATTCCGCATGCGGGCGCATGCGGTTTTCGCGTTTTATAGGTTATCTTTGGAGGTTATGCGCGCATGGCGAAGGGATTTCCCCGGAAGGGCGGCAAGATTTACGCCATTTACGGAAACCATCCGGCCGAAATGGCCAAAAAATTGCTGGATGCGGCCAAGGTGATCGACGCCATCCCCCGGGACGCCCGCATCTCGCTCAAGCCCAACCTGGTGGTCGCCCGCCCGGCTTCGAGCGGCGCCACCACCCATCCGGAAATCCTCGCCGGCATAATCGAATACCTCTTCGATCACGACCGAAAAAACGTCGACATCATTGAGGGATCCTGGGTGGGCGACGACACCATCCGGGCTTTCCAGGTCGCCGGCATGGCGGAGGTCGGGAAACGCTTCGGGGTAAAGCTCCATGATCTGAAGGGCGACTCGGCCACCCCCGTTGACACTCCGGGCGGCAGGGTGCTGGTCTCCGATCGGGCGCTCGCGGCCGACTTCCTGATCAGCCTGCCGGTTCTCAAGGGCCATTGCCAGACCCGCATGACCTGCGCCCTCAAAAATATGAAGGGCTGCATCACCGATGCGGAAAAGCGTCGCTTCCACCGGGATGGCCTGGACGAATGCATCGCCGCCCTCGCCGCGGCCATCATCCCCCACGTCAGCGTCGTCGACGGCATCTGCGGCGACCTAGACTTCGAGGAGGGCGGCAACCCGGTGACAGCCGACCGCATGCTGCTGGGAGCCGATCCGGTCAAGCTGGACGCCTATGTCTGCTCGCTTATGGGTCTGTCGCCGCTCCAGGTCGGCTATATTCCGCTGGCCGAAAAATACGGGGCGGGCGAAATGGGAATCGGGGCCGGCGACATCGTGGAATTGAACCGCCCCCTGGCGGCAACCGTCCTCCCGCGGGCCTCTGGCAAGGTGCAAAGCCTCTCCCGGAACATCAAGGCGGATCAGGCCTGTTCCGCCTGCCACGCCAACCTGATCCATGCCCTGCACCGCCTGGGCGGCCGGACCGGCGCGTCGCCCATCCACATCGGCCAGGGCTGGCAGGGAAAACAGCTGGCCGGCATCGGCATCGGCCGCTGTTGCCAGGGAGCGGCGAAACGCGTACCCGGCTGTCCGCCCTCGGCCTTGGACATCATTGAGGCGTTGCGAACTTAACAACCGTTCACTCAAGAAGCGCCAACGCCTCTCCGGGATGGTTGAGGATCGCGACCGCGCCCGCTTCCAGCAATTCCGCAACCGGGCGGAAGCCCCAGGACACGCCAATTGTCATCATGCCGGCGGCCAGGCCGGTCCGCATATCGGTGTTGGTGTCGCCGAAATAAAGGAAGTCGGCCGGCGCGATCCGGAGTTTTTCGGCAATCTCCAGGGCGGCGGCGGGATCCGGCTTTTTCGGCACGCCCTCGCGGGCGCCGAAGACCAAATCGAAGGCCGAGGCGCCGAAATAATGGCTGGCCATTATTTTGGTGAAATGATCCGGCTTGTTGGAAAGCAGGGCGAGGGCCAGTCTCCGCCGCCGCAATTCGGCCAAAAGCGGAACGATGCCGTCATAGGGGCGAGTTTTCCGGGCCCAGCCGGCGGCGTAAACATCGGTCAGACGCTTGGCCAGGGTTTTGACCTCCGCGTCGTCCGTGCCGGGGGGAGCGGCCCGGCAAACCAGGTTTTCCATGCCGTCGCCGACAAAATAGCGGTAGGGATCGACAGGATGGATCGGCAGGCCCCGTTCCGCCAGAACCTGGTTCACGCTGTCGGCCAAATCCTCCAGCGTGTCCAGCAGGGTTCCGTCGAAATCGAAGACAACCCCCCGATAACGCATATCCCTCCCCTCCCCCCGGTTTCCGACCCTCCGGCTCAGGCCAATATGAAATTGAAAACCTTTTCCAGATTCCATTGCTCCGGGGCGATGAACTGGTTGGCCAGCCGGGGCGGGGAAAGTCGGGGATAGCTGTAGGCCGGATCCTCCGGCTCCCAGTCGCCGGGCCATTCCGGACGCAATTCCGGCACCCGGAATATCCGCGTCTCCCTTCCCCCGCTCCTGGCCGGAATGCCTTGGAGCGCCCGGCCGCCGTCATCCAAATCCACGCTCCTCGCCGACACCCAGGATGCAACTGGGAACGAGGCGGTTTGCCCGATTTCCGGCCGGCGGTTTCGAATCAGCCTGAGCATGTCGTCGGCCAACGCCGCCAGGCTGTCCTGGTCCCGGGCGTGGATCATATCCGCCTTGGCGGCAATCAGGGCCAGCCGCTTGACGCCGGACGAGAACCAGCCGGAGGGTACGACGACGTCGGCCAGGATTTCCAGCAAATGGCTGGCGTCATTGTAGCGGCCGACCCCGCCGCTCAGGATGCCGGGAATGTCCACCAGCACCAGCAAAACGTCGCAAGCGTTGACGGCGTTGAAGACCGGGAGGATCAATTCCTCCCGGTAGCGTCCGTAATGGCGGGAGAAAATCTCCGTCAAATCCGGCCGGGCGGCGCGAAAATCCCGGGACAGCGGAACGAATTCACCGCCCGGCAGGCCGGACAGCCGTCCCGTCCCGCCGTCCAGGAGATCGGCCGGGGCGAGGGGTTCCCCCGCCTCCGGACCCAGCATGAAGGTGGACGGCGTGATGAGCTGGTTCTTGCCGTGGACGATGGCGGCCAGGCAACGCTTGTAGGCGAGGAGCAGCTCCTCCCCGCTGGCGGAAAGGGAGGCGGCCATGAGGGAAAGAAAGCCGTCCATGCCCCGCCGCGAGGGCTCGCTTATCTCCCATAGCTCCATGACGGCGTCGGACCAGGCGGGAAAGGAGGCGTGCCGGGCCATAAGCGCGTCGGAAAAGCGCTCGCCCGGAAAGTCGAGGAATTCCCATTCAACTCGCCGCCGGCCGAGCCACGGGCGCCGCGACAGAATGTTCCAGAGCTGCCCGCCCAGCCCCAGCCCGCTGTAATCGAAGGCGCAGCGGCAACAGTAGATGTTCCGGGTCTTTTCGGGCCAGGCGATGTCCTGGGTGGCGATAAGCCGGGCCCGAAGCCGGGTCCGCGGGAAGAGCTCGAAACCGGCCGTCGCCGGAGCCAGTTCGCGGAAGGCGCCCAGGCTCCCGCCGCCGGCCAGGCGGAAACGGTTGGGGTTGAAATGCTCGATGTTCTGGAGCAGCGAGAGGAGAAACACCGTTTTCCCCGCGCCGGCCAGCCCGGTGACCGCAATCCTGCGTCGATGATCCAGCCAACCCATGCGGCGGTTATCCTCCCTGGTTCTGGACCTGCGCACAGACCGTCCAGCCGGCGGCGGCGGATTTGACGGCGCAGGAAATCCGGTTGCGGCCGTTTTGCTTGGAAAAATAAAGCGCCTTGTCGGCGGCGGCGACGATTTCATCGGAGGTCATGCCCTTCACGCTTTCGACCAGGCCCCCGGATATGGTTATTTTGATATTTCTCGTATCCAGTTTGAAATTGGCGTTGGCCACCCCGGAGCGGATTCTCTCCGCCCCCAGGCGCCCCTCGTCTAAATTGATTTCTGGAAAGATGACCATGAACTCCTCGCCGCCGTAGCGGGCGACGAAATCGTTGACGCGGGCGGACATGGCGATCTTGGCGGCCACGCCCCGGAGGATGCGGTCCCCGTTAACGTGCCCGTAGTCGTCGTTGATCCGTTTGAAGAAATCCACGTCAATCATGAGCAGGGAGAAAATCCGGGAGTTACGCTCGAAGGAGGCGATGAATTCCCGCAGGCGCTCGTCGAAGGCGGCGCGGTTGGGGATGTCGGTCAGGCTGTCGACGCGGGTGCGTTCCCGCAATATCTCTATCTGCCGGCGCTGGACGGCGATGCTTTCCCGCGAATCCTCCAGTTCGCTTTTGAGGTAGGAGTTGCTTTTGAGCAGGTGGTCGACCTCCGCAATCAGGATCGCCTTTATCTGAGCCATGTCGGCTTCCCCGCCGTCAAGGTTCTCCCCTATGGCGTCTTTGGTCGAGGAAAAGGCGGTCGTCGCCTTGTCGGAGGCGGAGGCGGCCTTGGAAATGATGTCAGCCAGCCGAACGAGCGTTTCCCGGACCTCCTGGATGCCATGGTTTAATTGCTCGTCCCGCTTGTCGTCGATTTTTCCCAGAACCACGGTACGGGATTGCCGCGGGAGCGGCTGGACGGCGTTGGCGAACCCGACCTCCAAGCCGGTCGGCGGATCGGCGGTTTCCGGAGCCCCGGCCTCGGCCCGGGGACGTCGTCGGAAAACAAAGATCAGGGCGAAGATGACAACCCCCAACGCCAGGCCGGCCAAGACGCTGAAGAAAAACGTCAACCCATACTCCATGCGTCCATCCTTCCCAAATGGTGAATGATTCCGAGCCGGCCGAATCTCATGATATGACCGGAACGGGATTATGGCAAGAACCTATGCCGCTCAGTACGTGATCCGAGATAACAGCCTCTGCCCCTCGATCGCCTCGGGGGATTCTGGCGGCAGGTTGGCGACAAGCTCCCTCGCCGCGTCGGCCGCGCCGGCCAGGTGGAACCGCAACCGATCCTGGTTGTCCCGGTTGGCTGGATCGATGCCGGTTTCGCGCCGATAATAATCCGCCAGGGACAGGTGGAACTCGGTCAAATTCAGGAGGGCGGCGCCGTATTCCGGGCCAAGCGGCCGCCCGGCCAGCTTGGCAGCCGCCGCCGCCTGATCCTTCGCCTTGACGAAGGACTCGCCCGCTTCGTCGAATTGCCGCAAATTGATGAGGACGAGGCCGAGATCGTTCCAGGCGGCGGCATATTGGCCGTCCAGGTTCAAGGCCATCCGCAAATCGCTTTCCGCCCGCCCGAAGAGGCCGTTGGCGCGCTCCACCAGGCCACGGAGGCGCCACAGCGCCTTGTTGGCGGGATCGGCGCCGAGGCCGTCGTTCAGGATGGCGTAGAGGCGTTCCGAATCGGCCGGTTCGGGGACGAAGCGGACGCCGTCCCGACCGGCCGGGGAACTCCGGCGCCGGGCCTCCAATTGGTTCCACAGGGCGGCGGCCAGCAGTTGGCAGGCCTCGCCCTTCTGTTCCATGAAGCGGTAGTCCTTGCTGGGGCCGCTCTCCCGCCGCGCCTGGTCGCGGGCCAGCGCGGTCAGCCGGATCACCGGCTCGACAAAGGCCCGGATGCGATCATAATCGGCCGCCGGATCCCGCTTTTCGCCCTCGGCGATATTCCGGGCCAGACGCAGCATCTTGTCAAGCGGAGCGAGGACGGCGTCGTAGGTGGCGGTGACGCGGAGAGTGGATGAGGGGGTGAGGTCGCGTTTCCGCACCGCCTCCAGGGCCGCCTCGACCGTCCGGGTCAGTTCCTCCGCGGTTTCGCCCGATCCGCCGGCGGTCGGGCCGTACAGCTTGTAGGCGGCGGCGCCGACAACCGCCGAGGCCGCCAGGGCGATGATGAGGCCGCGTCCGAATCCCGATGGGGAGATAAACATGTCCCGCTCCTTCCAGCCTTTTACGGCTTGGCGGCCCCGCCCGGCGCCAGGCGGCAGAACAGGGTGAGGGAGGAGGCGGAGAGGACTTCCAGCTCCAGCAGGCTCCCGGCCCGGTCCGACCCCTGGACGGGCGGAGGGAAAACGCAAATGAGGTTCCCGTCCGTCCGGCCGATCCAGCGATCGGGATCGCGTGGCGACGGCCCCTCGGCCAACACGGTCAGCCGCGTCCCGATCAACCCCGCCCCCCGCTCCCGGTTCACGCGATCCTGGGCCGCCAGCAGGACGCGGTTGCGCCGCCGCTTTTCCTCCTCGGGCACGTCGTCGGCGAAATCGCGGGCCGCCGGCGTGCCGGGCCGGGGGGAGTATTTGAAAATGAAGCTGTTCTGGAAACCGCTCCGCTCCACTAAATCAAGGGTGGCGAGGAAATCCGCTTCCGTCTCGCCGGGAAAGCCGACGATGAAATCGGAGGCCACGGCGGCGCCCGGAACCTCTTCGCGCAACATGGCCAGCCGCTCCCGGTAGGCGGCAAGATCATAGCCGCGGCGCATCCGGGCCAGCACCCCGTCCGAGCCCGACTGGGCCGGCATGTGGAAATGCCGGGCCGCCCGGGGGAATTCCCGCACCGCCGCCGCCAGTTCCCGGGTGATGTCGCGGGGATGGCTGGTGACGAAGCGCAGGCGCAGAAGTCCGGCGTCGCCGGAGATCTCGCGATCAATCAGGCGGAGCAAATCGGCCAGCCCGAAGCCGCTTCCCTTCCTGTAGGCGTCGATATTCTGCCCCAGCAGGGTGATTTCCCTCGCCCCGGCCAGGACCAGGGCCCGCGCCTCCGCCGCCACCTCCAGGGGAGGGCGGCTGACTTCGCCGCCCCGCGTCTCGGGAACGATGCAATAGGAGCAGCGGTTGTCGCAGCCCCGCATCACCGATACGAAGCCGTGCAGGCCGCTGTGGCGCTTGCGCGGACTGGCCGGGCCGATGCCGGGATCGCCTTCCGCCTCCGCCCGGCCGCCGAAAAAACCGATTCGCTCCCGCCCGTAATCCAGCCGCGCGACGATTTCCGGCAGGCGGGCGAATTGCCGGGTCCCCACGGCGAAATCAAGGTAAGGCAGGCGCTCAAGGAGACGGGCGCCGTCACGTTCGGCGAAGCAACCCATCAGGCCCAGGCGGAACCCCGGTTCGGCCTCGCGCCGGGGGCGCAATTGGGCGAGCCGGGAAAGGACGCGCCGCTCGGCGCGATCCCGGACCGAGCAGGTGTTGAAAAGCACCAGATCGGCCTCGGCCTCGCTTGCGACCAAGGCATGACCGGCCCCGGCCAGCGCCTCGGCCGCCAGTTCCGAGTCCAGCTTGTTCATTTGGCAACCGAAGGTGATCAGGTGGATTTTGCGCATTTTCTTTCCGGAAACAAGGCGTTCACCGCCTGTTCGTATTCGGGATGCCCGGACAAAAGATGCGGCGCCCGGTAGCCGGCTGCGCCTTGGACATAGGGGCAGTCGGCCGGCAGGGTTCCGGCCAGGAGCGAATCCGCCGCGCTGGAGCAGCGCGGCTGCCGGGACAGGCGATCCGGGTAAACGCGGCAGAGCCGGGTCGCCGGATCGAGGAACCGGCAGGGGATGTCGGTTATCACCACCAGGGAGCCGAAGCGCGCCTTCTCGTGGCAGCAGACGCCGCAGCGCCGGCATAGTTCCTCCGAGGCCGTCGCCTCGCGCCCGCCCCTTTTCCTCCTTCCCGACCTCGCGGCGCCGGCCATGTCTGGTTCAAGCCCCCCGGTCGCGATCCGGCCAGATTACGCGGTGGATTTGGAGATTCAATCTGGCGTCCAGCTTGTCGTCGAGCAGCCAACCCGCCAGTTCGGCCGGGGCGAGCCTTCCCGCGACCGGCGAGAAAAGCGTCGCCACCAGGGCGGCGGGATAGGATTGATCCCGGAACATGGAGCGGGACCATTCATAGTCCACGCGATCCGCGACGGCGAATTTCACCTCGTCCCCGCGCCGGAGATAGACCAGGTTCTCCAAACGGTTCCGGGCGCACATGCCGGAGGACGGGGCCTTGAGATCCATGATGCGGGCCGCCGGCCAGTGGATGGGCGAAATGTCCAGGCTGCCGTTGGTTTCCACCAGCACCTCGTAGCCGTCCCGCACCAGAAGGTCGACCAGCTCGGGCGTCGCCGCCTGCGCCAGCGGCTCCCCGCCAGTCACCTCCGCCAGCCCGGCCCGGTAGGACCTGAGCGCCTCGACAATCATCCCGAGGGGAAGTTCCCTTCCGGATTCCGCCCGGAGGGCATAGGCGGAGTCGCACCAGGCGCAGGCCAGGTTGCAGCCGGCCAGGCGGACAAAGGCGCAGGGCCGGCCGGCCCGGCTGGACTCGCCCTGGATGGAATGGAAAATCTCGCTGACCCGCAGGCTGCTTTCCATGGTTCCGATCGTCAGCGGCGCTTCTTTTTTCTTTTGCCGCCGTCCGCCGGGGTCACGCCGACGCCGGCCTGGGTCTGGGCGGCGGCGTTGGCGGCGGCGGCGGGCGAGTCGCCCAGGCCCAGGCGGGGCAGGAGGACGTTTCGCATCCACCAGTTCTCAGCCACGCCGCACAGGGCGGAGACGGTGAAATACAGCACCAACCCGGCCGGCATGGAATAGAATATGAAGACGAACACCAGCGGCATGAATTTCATGATCTGCTGCTGCTGGGCCTGCTGGGGGTCGGCCGGCTTGGGCTGCAGGCTCATCTGGATGAACTGGAGCCCCAGGTAGAGGATCGGCAGTAGGCTGATGTAGGGCGAATTCAGGATGGGGATGGTCCAGCCCAAGTCGTAAACGCTGTCCGGCTTCGAGAGATCCTGGATCCAGCCGGGGATGAAGGCGGCGTGGCGCATGGAAAAGCCCTGGGCGAAGGCGCCGTAAAGGGCCAGGAAGATGGGCAGCTGCAAAAGCACCGGGAGGCAGCCGCCGGCCATGCTGACCCCGTGCTCCTTGTAGAACTTGCTCATCTCCTGCTGCATTCGGGCCCGATCGCCCGAGTATTTGCGCTGGATTTCCTTCATCTGCGGGGCCAGCTTCGACATCCGGTTCATGGAGACGAACATCTTGCGGTTCAGCGGATGCAGCAAAAGCTTGATGATCAGGGTGACGGCGATGATGGCGACGCCGTAGTTGCCAAGAAGGCGGTCGAGGAAGGTCAAGGCCGAGGCCAACCAGCGGCTGATGAAGTCGAGGTAGCTGATGGTGTAGGAAACCACCCCCTGGAAACGGGGATCGGCCGCCTCCATGAGGGAATCGAGCGCCGGGCCGCCATAGAAGACGAAGGAGGCCAGGTGGGATTTGCCGGCCTCCACCGGCCCGGGTTCCAAAGTGAGCAGGACGTCCTCGAACACCGGCACCGTCCCGTCGGCGGTGGAGGCGGAGGGTTGGGTTTTCAGGGCGGCGAGGATGTCGGGCGCGGACGGATAGTTGGCCGGATTGCCGGCGAAGGCGTTTCTTTCCGCCCCGTTCGAATCGGCGAGGAGGGCGGGATCGGCCGCCAGGATGGCGGCGAAGAAGCGGTTCTTGGCGCCGATCCAGGCGAGGCTGGCCCGGTTGTCGGGATGGCGCCGCCCCTCCTTCTTGTCTATGTCGGTGAGCGGGACGCGCTCGATTTCCACCGCCGGCGAGGCGGCCGAGGGCTGGCGGGCGGAAATGACGTTGATGAGGCCGAAATTCGCGGATTCGTCGTCCGCCACCAAGCCGGCGGGCCCGGCCAGGCTGTAGGAGAGAAGCTGGCCGACGCCGGAAAGGTTGCGCCACTCGATATCCAGCCGCATGCTGAAATCGACCGGCCCGCCCTTCCCTTCCCCCGAGGGGAAACGGAAAGTCTTCAGTATCTCCCAATCTCCGGTCACAGCGCGAAAAACCAGGTTTTCGCCGATTTTCACGCCGGAGGCGGGATCGGGAGGCGGTTCCACCCCGGCCCCGGCCGGAACCTCGAGCAACTGAAACCTGGCGTCCCGCAAGACCTGGGTCAACATGGCCTGGCGCGACGCGCCGGAGGAGAAACGCTCCAGCCGCAGGCTGTCGGCCCCGGGCGCCATGCGGCTCATCAATATCACCCGGTTGGCGGGCGAATCGTCGTCCGGCTGGCGGCTGTAGCCCAGCAGGCGGTAACTGGAAACGGCGGCGCCGGCCGAGGAAAAAACGGCCTCGTAACCCGAGCCGCCGCGCTCCTCCGAGCCCACACGCACGGTGACGGCGTAATCCCGGCCCGGCTGGAAATCCGGCGTCTGGCGGTTGCCGGCGCCGGGAGCAGGAGCGGCCTGGACGGCGGCGGGAGCCGGCGCGGCCGGTCGCGCCGGAGCCGGCTTGGGCGGGGGAAAAACATACTGCATAATCAGCAGGAAGGTGAGGCCCAAGCCCATCATGAAGATAAACCGCTGTTTGAAATCTTCGTTTTTCACGTCTGGTTGTCCATTCTGTCTTCTGTTGCCAAGTTTTGCCCGCCCGCGGCGGGAGGGCCGGACGCCTCTTCCCGGCCCGGCGGCGGGTCGTAGCCGCCCCGGGCCAGGGGATGGCAGCGCAGCAGGCGCCAGGTTCCCAGGGCGAGACCCCGGACGAGGCCCCGGTTGACCACCGCGTGAAGCATGTAATGACTGCAACTCGGCTCATAGATGCAGACATTGGGCCACAAATGGCTGAGCGTCCCCTGGTAGCAGCGCAACAGCAGGACGACGAGCCAGGACAGGGGCCGGCGCAACGGGTCTAGGGCCGGCGGGGGCGGCGGCCTTGACCGGAGGCGTCCCGAATCGACCGCTCCGCCGCCAGTATGACGTCCCGCCTCACATCCTGCCATTTGGCCTCCAAGAGTCCGGGCCGGGCCAACAAGGCGACATCCCAACCCAGCGGGAGCCTGCCCTTTTGCTCGCGCCAGGCGGCTCGGATGCGCCGACGCATCCGGCTGCGTTTCACCGCGCCGCCCAGCGCCTTGCCGGCCATGGCGGCGAGCCGGTTCCTGCCCTCCGAATTCGCCAGGGCGCGGGCGGCGGCCTTGCCGGCCGCGCCCCGGGAACCCTCCCGGAAGATGCGGTCTATCAGCTTCCGGCCGCGCAGCCGCTCCTCCCTGGGGAGAGTTTCCATGGCAAGCCTCCCGTCCGCTGGCGGCGCACGCGCCGTCCGGTGGAATAAGAGCAAGATTGTGTCCGACAGTCCGGCAAAGTCAAGGAGCAATCGGCGATTTGGCGGTTTCGGACCGCGGCCGGCCGGAAAACGTCCGCCGCCGATAATGCTCCGAATCACCCCGTTCGCCCCAGAGGATGTTTTCGCCCACGCCGGCCACCCGCAGGGCCAAGCAGCCCCGGCAATGATCGGCGTTTTCCTCCAGGCAGGGTTTGCCGGCGTAAAGCTGGTAATTCCTCCGGAAGGCCAAATCGGTGACGTTGGGCATTATGACGTTGGCGCCGGCCTTGAGGCCCTGTTCCCGACCGTTGTCGGCCAGGGCCTGGAGGGCGGTGGCGGCGGCGATATTGACGTCGCGCAGATAAAGGCGGGCGGCCGCGATCATTTTTAGCCCCAGCCGCAATTGCCGGGCCCGGAAACTGTCCGTGACATATAGGCCTGCTCCAAGGGGGGTGTCGGGATGCGGGATGTAGGGGCCCATGCCGATCATGTCGATGTCCAGATCGGCGAAGAAAGCAAGGTCGTCGGCCAAATCCCCGGCCGTTTGGCCGGGCAGGCCGCACATGACGCCGGTCCCCACCTGGTAGCCCAGCGAGCGGAGTTGGCGCAGACATTCCAGCCGCCGGGCGAAACTGTGATCGGGCGGATGCAATTCGCGGTAGAGCCGGGGCGAGGAGGTTTCGATGCGCAGCAGGTAGCGGTGCGCCCCCGCCTCCCGCCAGCGCCGGAAGGTCTCCCCGTCCTGCTCCCCCAGCGACAGGGTGACCCCGAGTTCGCCGCCGGAGAAATCGGCGATGCGCCGCAGTATGCCGCAAATCAGGTTGGCGTGCTCCGCCGATTCTATTTCCCCCGACTGGATGACCACCGAGCCGTACCGCTGTCCCCAGGCCCATTCGGCCATGCGGACCACGGCGTCGGCGTCGAGGAGGTAGCGCTCGACCCGGGCGTTGTCCTTCCGGATGCCGCAGTACAGGCAATTCTTGGCGCAGACGTTGCCCATCTCGATCAAGCCGCGCAGGCTGACGTTCTTGCCGATGTGGCGGAGCTTGACGGCGTAGGCGGCCGCGAACAGGCGGCGGCAGTCGCCGGCGTCCTCCAGCGACAGGAGAAACGCCAGATCCGCACGGGACAGGCGTCCCGCCGCCGCCCGATCTAGGACCTCCGGCAAAACCGCGTGGTTTTCCGTCCGCGCGTCCATACGGAAGAACCTTTAGCCGGCCGAGGCGATGACGCCGCCGCCAAGCAGCATGTCGCCCCGGTAAAGAACCGCCGACTG
>JAISYD010000180.1 GCA_031270145.1 Planctomycetota bacterium | reverse complement strand
CACTTTGGCCCTGACCCGGTTTTCGTAGTCGTCCTCCCCCATTTCCATAAGGACGGGCAGGCCCCGCAGGCGGAAGCGCATCGCCGCCTGGCGCGAATCGTGGCGGAAGCCGGCGGGATCGATTTCAACCTCCGGATCCGCGAAGCCGATCCGGAGCATCGCCCAGGCCAGGCGCGTCCCGGGGGAGCGGCGTTCGCGGCGCATTTCGGCCTGCATCCGCTCGAAAAGCCCGCTCCGCAAGTCCAGCAAATCCCCGGCCTCGCCTCTGGCGGCTTCTATCCGCCTGCCGGCGGCTTCCGCCATGGCGGGATGGGGGGAATTTTCCGTCCTGGCCTGGCGGAGCAGCTCTTCGAAATCCGGTTCGTCGTTTTCTTGGCGGCTGAGGGCGCTCCTGGCCCGCGTCAACGCCTGATCGACCAGTCGGGCCAGCCGGGCCAGTTGCTCCAGGGCGGGGCGGTCGTCCCCGTCCGCCAGTTCGGGCAAGGCCCGGGAAAGCTCCGGACCGTCGCCGATGTCGGCCAGGCGTCTTTCCAGATCCAGGAAACGATCCAGTCCGGCCTCGTCGCCGGCGGCGGCGGCGGCGGCTATTTCCGCCGCCTCCCTTTCGGCTTCGTCCAGGAAGCGCAGGCGCTGGGCGGCCTTGAATTCATCAATGGCTTCGCCGAAGCCGGCCCGGCCGGGATTGGGAAGGATCGGCGCCAGGACCGCCGCCTCGGCGTCGGCCCGGCGGATAGCCTCCTCGGGCGCCAAGCCGGCCGCCTCGCTTTGCAATTTTTGCCGCGTCAGCCGCGCGACCAGGTTTTCCATGGCGGCGGCCATGGGGGCGGCCCCGTTGGCTCGTTCGCTGGCGGCGGCTTCGCCAAGCAGTTCGGCGGTTCCAACGGGATCGGAAAGATCGAGCCGCTCCCGGAAGCTTTCCAATGCCCTTTCCCGCTCCAAATGGGCGTTGAGGCGGGCCTTGATGTCGGCCCGGCCGTCCGGGAACGGGGGCAGGGCGGCGAAGCGTTCGGCCAGCAGGTTCCAAAGGTTGGCGATAGTGGGTAGCGTTTCCTCGCGGAGCAGCGTTTTGTTGGCGGCGCGGGCCTCGGCGGCGGCGGCTGGGAGGTCGCCTAGTCGCCAAAGGCTTTCGGCCCGCTCCAGGCCGGCCCCGATGTCGCGGCGTAGCTGCCCCTGCCGGTATTGCTGCCAGCCGAGGAAGCCGCCGATGCCTAGAAGGATCAGCGCCAAGGCCAGCCGGCCGGCGCGGGATTTTGTTTTTCCCCTCCGCCTGGCCAGGCCGCCGCCGTCTGGCAGCCTGGTTGCGGCGGCGGGCGGAAAGGCGCCGGTGGGCGGGATGACCGGCTCTCCCACCTCGTCCCAGGCCCGTCGGAAGGTTGGGGCGGCCGGATTGCCGGCGGCGGCCTTCTCCGTTTTCGGCGCTTCCGGTTGGAAGGCGGGATCGGGGCTGGAAGGCGTTTCCGGCGTTTCTTTTTTTTCCTCTCCCATGACGGTCGGCCCGGCTGGGCGGCCGGCCAATCCGTCGTCTAGACCGGGGACGGACGCCTCGGCGGCGTTGCCGAGATCGATGCCCGGCTGGGCGACGGAACGGCTGTCCAGGAGGACGAAATTGGCGTCAATCGGGATATCGACCACCGGAGCGAAGGCGCCGGTGGCGTATTTCTTGGGTATGGGGGGAGGATTGCGCGTCATGGAGCGGGTGTTGGCCGCAGCCCTGGGCGGATCCTCGCCGGGCGTGGTGATGCTGATGGTCACTCGGTGGATTCTGCGGCAGGCCGGGCAGGTGAACTTCATGTCGGTGCGATCCCCGGGAAGGTCCAGGTAAATATCGGAATAGGGGCACTTTATGCGCATGACAGGATTCCCTCTCTCCTCTTTTCAGCCAACGTTTCCGCGCCCTTCCCCCGTTTCCGGAAGGTTGAGGCGCGATATAGCATATTATCGGCCC
This sequence comes from Planctomycetota bacterium, assembly GCA_031270145.1. Classification (GTDB taxonomy): domain Bacteria; phylum Planctomycetota; class SZUA-567; order SZUA-567; family SZUA-567; genus JAJBSZ01. The sequence goes on along the minus strand of JAISYD010000180.1, from coordinate 5,320 downwards.
AATCCGGCGATCATTTGCGGCAAATTAGCCCAGGCGCAGCATGAGCAGGGCCGCGTCGGCCGGGCTGACGCCGGAGATGCGCATGGCCTGGTCCAGGTTTTCCGGCCGGAAGCGGGACAGTTTTTCCGCCGCCTCGCGGCTCAGCCCGCTTATGGCCGCGTAGTCGATGCCGGGCGGCAGGCGCAGGCGCCGGTTTTTGTCCAGTTGCCGGATTTGCCGGAGATGGCGGGCGACATAGCCGGCGTATTTGGCGCCGATGCTTAATTGCTCCGCCGCCCGGGGCGATAGGGCGGCCAGGGCCGGCGAATGGCGGGAGACGTCGTCCCAGGAGATTTCCGGGTGGCGCAGGTTTTGCTCCAGGCTTTCGCCGCCGGGCAGGCGGATTTCGGCCAGGAGCCGGCCGCCGATGGCGATTTCCCGCTCCAGCGCCTCGACCCGATCCAGGCGTTCCCGCCCGATCAGCCCGCTCTCGAAGCCGAGGCGGCCGAGGCGGAGGTCGGCGTTGTCCTGCCGCAGCAGCAGGCGGTATTCCGCCCGGCTGGTGAACATGCGGTAGGGCTCCTCCGTCCCCCGCACCGTGAGATCGTCGATCAACACCCCGATGTAAGCCTGGTCCCGGCCCAGCCGGAAGGGCGGCCGTTCCAGGATTTGCAGCGCGGCGTTGGCTCCGGCCACCAGGCCCTGGGCCGCCGCCTCCTCGTAGCCTGAGGTGCCGTTGATCTGGCCGGCGGTGAACAAGCCGGGGATGCGCTTGGTTTCCAGCGTGTCGCGCAGCTCGGTGGGGCGCACGGCGTCGTATTCGACGGCGTAGCCGTAACGGATCACTCCGGCTTTTTCCAAGCCCGGGACGGTGTGGATGGCTTTTTCCTGGATATCCGGCGGCAGCGACAGGTAGAGGCCGTTCAGGTAGGTCTCGGTGGAATGCCGACCCTCCGGCTCGATGAACAGGTGATGGCGCTTTTTTTCGGGGAACCGGGCCACCTTGGTTTCAAAATTGGGGCAGTAGCGGGGGCCGATCCCGGCGACGGCGCCGGTGAGGACCGGGGCCTGGTCCAGATTTTCTTGCACCACCCTGAAGGTGTCCTCGTTGGTCCAGGTGGCGTGGCAGGGTATTTGCCGCCCTTCCCGGCGGGCGGCGAGGAAGCTGAAAGTCCGCGGCTCCGGGTCGCCGTCCTCCCGCCGCATGCGGCTGAAATCAAGCGTCCGGGCGTCCAACCGGGGGCAGGTGCCGGTGCGGAGGCGGAACAGGGGGATGCCCAGTTCCAGCAATGATTCGGAAAGGCTGGAGGCCGGCGGTTCGCCGGCCCGGCCGCCTGGCCATTCCCGCCGTCCCAGGTGGAGCTTGGCCCGGGCGAAGGTGCCGGAGCAGACCACCGCCGCCCGGCAGGGCATGACGCCGGACAGGAAGGCGCGCACCCCCGCGACCCGGCCCTTTTCCGTCACGACGCCGATCGCCTGATCCTGGCGGATGGCGAGGTTGGGCTCGTTTTCCAGCCGCGTCCGCATCCAGCGCTGGTAGCCCCAACGGTCGATTTGGGCCCGAGGGCTCTGTACCGCCGGCCCTTTGGCGGAATTAAGCATCTTGAAGTTGAGGGTGTTGGCGTCGGCGGCCAGGCCCATCAGGCCGCCCAGCGCGTCGATTTCCCGCGCCAGTTGGCCCTTGGCCAGGCCTCCGATGGCCGGGTTGCAGGATATGTGGCAGATTTTGTCGACGTCCATGCTGAGGAGCAGGGTGGGTACCCCGAGCCGGGCCGAGGCCATGGCCGCCTCGGCCCCGGCGTGACCGCCGCCAATCACCACCACCTGGTTGTCCATCCGCTTCCTTTCGCCGGTTAAATCCGGCGCCCGCCGGTCGCTGGGGGTATAATGCATAGGGGACGCGACTCCCCCCCGGAAAGGAGGCTGGCATGTTTGAGGATAAAACGACTCCGGGTCCGGCCGTTCGCGAGGCGGTTTTAATAACCTTGTATTTTGCGCTGACCTTCCTGTGCCTGGCGTTGTTCATCCGGGCTTTTGCCTGGATTATCTCCGCCGTCCTGGCGCGCTATTCGGGGCTGTACCCTATGCCATTGCTGCCGCCAGGTTTATAGCGGAATTACCCGGTTTTGTCCCGGCGGCGGGGGCCGCCTAGGGCGTGATGCCTCCAACTAAGGGAGCCTCTACTCCGGGCGTCCCGGTCCGGTACGGGTCTTTAGGGTTTCGGCGCCGCCCATTTCGGCGAGGGATGCGTTCCTCAAATCCGTCCACAGGGTGCCCTCGCCGGCGTGCAGGAGATTGATTTTCAGGTTCGGGTTGAGCTGGAGGGCGAATTCGTAAAGGGCGTAATCGCCTCCGTCCCGGCCGAAGGCCGACACCTTCATACCGAAGCCCTTGGCCCGTTCGCCGCCCACCATTTGCGTGGCCTCGGCGTTGGCTCGGCCCAGGGCGATGGTTTTATCCGCCCTGACCGCCGCGGTCTCCCTTTCGATGGCCGCCATTTTCCGGGTGGTGTCGCCCTGGATCATGGCAACGGTCTTTTTCATCTCGGCCGCGATTTCCGCCTTCAATTTGTCGGTTTCCTGTATGACCCGCTCGCCCGACTGGTTGATCAGGGACATCTCCCGGTTGAGATCCGCCTGTTTACGCGCGGTGTTCTGCTTCTCCTTGTTGGTCAGGTCGGTTTCGCGCGACAGGCTGGTGGTGCGCAGGGGGTCGAGGATCTGGGCCGGGACGTTGACGTTCCGGATCAGGGCGCTGTGCACTAGGAGCTGCTTTTCCCGGAGCGAGTCCTGTAGCGCCGCGGTCAGTTCGGTCTGGAATTTTTCCCGACCTTCGCCGGCGATGAAGTCGACCGCCCGGTAGGCCGAGCCCTTCAGGCGCGACACCGACAGCACCTGCGGCATGAGGATCTTGTCAACCACCGCCGGCAAATCGCCGTAATCGCGATAGATTGCGGCCAAGCGCTCGGGGCGCAATTCAAACTCCACCGTCATGTCGAGGCTGATGTCGAAGCCGTCGCGGGAGGGGAAATTGACGTATTGGTTGAGAATAAAGGCGGGCGGGACCTCGCGGGACATGGCGGGTTTCCGGCCCGTTTCCACGGCCTTCTCGGCCTGGCGGGCGGGAAGCGAGCGGGAAAGCATGCGCCGGGCCGGCGCGCCGGGATCGTCCATGGCCTCTTCCACGAAATCGCTCCTGGCGGGCCTGGGGGAGGAGTCGGATGCGCCGCGGCCTTGCTGGGGCGAGGGCGGGGGAGGAGCCGCCTCCTGCTGGTATTGCTCCCGCCGCCGCCTCTGTTCCTCCATGACGTTCTGGTTCAGGCGCTGGATAAGCTGGTTGTTCTCATCCATGACCACGTTTTTGGTCAGCACCACGCCGCCGGCCTGACCCTGGAGCGACACCTGATTCACCCCCACCTCCACCGCCGAGACATGGAACTCCCGGGGGTTGATGTAGTAAATGCCGGGCTGGAGCACATCCGGGCGGACACCCTTCTCGCCGGCGGCGGCGAAGGCGCCCTCGGCGGCCGGGGCGCCGGAAAGGTTGGTCACCACTCCGGCGAAGCCGACCGGGATGCTTACCGCGTCGGCGATCTCGACCGCGTAGCCGAATGGGTTGAGGCGGTAGCGGCCCGGCCCCAGGACTTTCCGCCAAGTGCCCTTCTGCCCCGGCTCGGCCAGGAACTCGCCGGGCGGCAAATCATTGCCGGCCAGCGACGTGACGATGCCGATCTTGCCGGGGGGAATGAGCAGGGCATTGACGATCTCCCAGTCGTAAAAGATGGGGTTCCAGATATGCCGTCCCTCGCCCAGCACATCCTCCAGCACTCCCTTCTGCCCGGCATTGGCCAGAATCTGGCCGGGCAGGAGCGGGTCGCCCGACTTGGCGGTGATGATGGCCATTTGCCCGGGACGCACATAGAAGCGGCAGAACCCCCAGGACCAGACGCCCCAGGCGGCGAGGAGGACGAGGGCGGCGCAGCCAAGGACACTCAGGCGCCGACGGATGAAGCCGAGCCTGGAGGGCCGGTTGAGGTTGGGGGCGTCGAAGGTTTGGATGTCGGCGTTTTTCATGCCCGGTCCCCTTTCTGGCGTTGTCGGACTGCGGCATATTTTAGCCAAAAGGCGGATTAACGCCAGCGTTTCTTCTTTTGCGCCGATAATAAGTTGGGGAATTACCGGCCTGGCGGCTGGTTTGGGGCGTTGGAATATGGAAAACCGCGCGATGGACGTGGATGGCGGCATAGGGACGGACCTGGAGGCGGAAAAACGTTTCTGGCGGGACAGGCGGCCCGGCATCGGCTCGTTTGCGACCATCGCCCTGGCCGTACTCATGCTTTTCGGCGCCGCCAGCCGCCTAGGCAAGACGCCGGAGACGGCGTCCCTCTTCGGCCTGGACAGCCAGAGCGAGCAGCGCATCCGGTTGGAGGAGGAGCGCCTTAAGGCGTTGCAAATCATCGGCGCGGTCCCCCGGCGGCCTGGGGGGGGCGCCGCGCCCGGCGTCGACGGGATTGACGAAGCCGCCCTGCCGCCGCTCCGGAACGCGGCCAATCCCGCCATTCGGCGCCAGCGAGACATGGTGTCGTTGGCGGTTCCGGAAAACGCCTGGGAGCGCCCCGATTCGAATGACGCTTATGTGGACGGGGGGGAGAATCTGGCGGACGCCTCCGCCGGCGACGATCCGGAACCGGCGCCAGCCGCCGGCCAACTTGGGCATTATGTGGTGGCGGAAGGCGATACCTGGGTGAAAATAGCCCAGCGTACCCTGGGGGACGCCAAGCGCTGGCGGGAGCTGTTTGACGCCAATCCGGCCGCCCGGAACGGCTTGCGGGTGAAAATGCGGCTAGTTGTGCCCAATTGAATGCCGAATTGCCATTTGCAAAATAATAGGTTATAAAGTATAATCGCTTAACAAAAAATGCGGCAGGCCGCCTTGGCTCAGCGGTAGAGCGGTGGTTTTGTAAATCACAGATCCCGGGTTCGAATCCCGGAGGCGGCTCCAGATTTAATATATTTATCTATATGTGGTTATGTTTTTATGTAGTGAATTATCTGTATAAAAATCATCACCATCATTTATACTGTATTGTGGTGATCTCGCCCTCTTGCGCCTTGAGGCTGGCAATTTTCCCGGCAACGATTTCGGCCCCCTCCATAATGGTCAAGTAATCGCTTCCGGTCGCTCGCGGGGTCTTTGTTTCCGGGTCGGTTGCCGGGTGGATATCTGGCGGCTTGGCAATGGCGGATTCCAATTCCAGCAGTTCAAAGCGCCTGTAAGCGTTGGTCGTCGGCGTGGCGTCGCTATGCCGGTTATGATCGAAATGGGTACAGGACTTGTCCAT
>JAISYD010000170.1 GCA_031270145.1 Planctomycetota bacterium | reverse complement strand
GTCGCTCCTCGCGTTGGCCGGCGGATGGACGGCGCCGGATCCGGAGCTTGGACACGATAGCCCATGCGTAGCCGTTTGACGATGCTTTCATTCCATTTGGCCGCGCTGCTCGCGGTCGGGACGGTTCCGGCCGCCGCCGGAACCGAGGAATTGGCCCACGCCATTTTCGTAAAGGTCAACGGCAAGACCATCACCCAGGATTATGTGGTGGAGGCGGTGAAATTCCTGGTAAAGCGCGAATACCGCGGCTCCCCGCCCGAGGACGAGGAGGAGATGGAGAACCTGCAAAAGGCGGCTCTCCGGGATTTGATCCGCTCCGTCCTCATCCGCGACGAGGCCAAGTCCCTCAATGTGTCGCTCAGCCGCGGCCGGGTGCAGCAGTTGGCCCGCTCCTCCGGCCTGAAGCCGGATGAGATAAGCCCCCCCATCCGGCGCATCATCGAATCGGAAGAACTTTTCGAGGACATGATGATGGCGGCGGGGACGCCGATCCCTTCCCCGTCGCCGCGTCAGGTTAAAGCTTTCTACGCCCAAAACCGGGCGGATTTCCGCACCAACGCCTCCATCATCGTCCGAACCATCTTCATCGCCGACGACGGGACGCGGCCGCAGTCCTACTTCAAGGCCAGGGCCGAAAGCATCATGGCCGGGCTTTTGGCCGAGCCGCTGTCCCGGCGCACCGAGGCGTTCGACAAGGCGGCGCGGGAAAACAGCCAGGACATCTTCGCCCGTTACGGCGGGCGTTTGACCGGCGACAATCCCGAGCGCTGGATCCCCAAGGAAATCAACAACAAGAATCCGGACGGCTCCAACATTTTCCCGCAACCCATGGTGGACGCCATCCGCCGCCTGAACTCGCGGGGCGAAATACGTCTGGCCGTCAGCTCGGAGGGTTTGCACCTGATGTATTGCGAGGATTTGCGAGGCGGCCGGGACATGCCATGGAGCGAAGCGGCGCAGATTATCGATTACTATCTCAAGCAGGACGCGAGGAACCGCCTCCTCCGAGCCTGGCTCAACCGAGTCTATGATCGGTCCGACATTCGTTGGCATGACGGCACGCCATACGAGAAGGAACTGCTGACCGGCATCTTTCTCCCGTCCGAGCGGACCGGCAACGAACCGTGACGCCGACAGCCATCCCAGCGGGCCAACTATGAGCGAGGAAGGCGGCATCAATTGCCCGCTGTGCGGGTGCGGGTTCAATTCAGGCGCGATGGCGGATCGCGTCCATGCCTATTGCCCGTCCTGCGGCAAACGCTTCCGCCCCGGCCTTTCCGGCGATGAAACGGCGCTGTTGCCGCCGCCTCCGCCGGCCGACGCCCCGGAACCGGGGGTGAGCGGCCGTTCTTTCGGCGACTACGACATCCTGGAGGAGATAGCCCGGGGCGGCATGGGCGTGGTGTATCGGGCCCGGCAGCGGGCCCTCCGGCGGGTGGTGGCCTTGAAGCTGCTTCGGAGCGGCGAAAACGCCAGCCTGGAGGAGCGCGAGAGGCTGCTCCGGGAAGCTAAGGCGGCGGCCGGGCTGTCGCATCCGAATATCGTGCCGATCCACGAATTCTCCATGCACCAGGGCCAGCCCTATTTCACCATGGATTTCATTGAGGGACAACCCCTGGACCGTCTGCTGGAAAAAGGCCCGATGAATGTCCGGGAGGCGGTGGGGATCATTGAGGAGGTGGCCAGAGCCATTGATTTCGCGCATTCCCACGGCGTCATCCACCGCGACCTCAAGCCAGGCAACATCATAATCGGTTCCAGCGGCCGGCCCATGATCACCGATTTCGGACTGGCGGTGGAGTTGACGGACGATGGAAAGCGGCGGGAGCGCATGACCGCCGCCGGGGCGATCATGGGGACCATCCCCTACGCTCCGCCGGAGCAGGCGGCGGGCCGGGTGGATCAGATCGGCGGGCATTCCGATGTTTACGCCATGGGGGCCGTCCTCTATGAAATGGTGTCTGGCCAGCCGCCCTTTTCCGGCTTCAACCAGTTCGAGCTGATGCGCCGGGTCGTCAATCAGGAGCCGGCGCCCCCCCGGCGGCACAACCCCAAGCTGTCCCGCGACGTCGAGACCATCATCCTCAAGTGTCTGGAAAAGGATCCGCGCCGCCGCTACCCCTCGGCTCAGGCTTTCGCCGACGACTGCCGCTCCTTCCTCAGGGGCGAGGTCATCGCCGCCCGGCCCGCCACCCTGGGCTACCGCTGCCTTCGGCTTTTCCGCCGGCGGCCGCTGTCCACCTTCCTCGCCGCCAGCGTGATGGCCATGTCGATCGCGCTTTGGTTCGGCGCCGACCACATCCAGGTCATGGCCAAGGAAAAGGAGGAGACCGAGCGGGAGTTGCTGAACTCGCGCGCCCGGATCGAGCATATCGCCATGGAAAAAGAGGAGGCCGACCGGCGTTCGCGCCGGGAATGGCGCACCGCCTACAACCTCAATTTCGACTATTTCTTCCGCTGGGACGGCAATCCCGCGCGGGCCAGGCAGGAGGAAATCCCCTGGATGGATCGGGCGCGGGCCAGGCTGCTGGCCCAACCGCCCCGCCTGGCCCTCACCGGCCAGGCCGGCGCCGGCGGCGGCTTGGCCCCCAACATTGGTTTCCCCTTCGTCCTGCCCCATGAAGCCAGGATCGTCATCCATTTTCAGACCCCTTACGACAACTTGGGGGAATTGTTGCTTCTGCTTGACGTAAATCGGGATTTCGAGTCCCGGCCGGATTCGATCGCCCTCTCCCTCGGACCGCCCGGCCGTCCCGGCGCCATATTACGCCGCGGCGAAGTGGTCATAGGGGAGAATCCGGCCTTTTCCCTCCGACCCGGCATTTCAGCCGAATTGACGATTGAGCGTTCGGATCAGCGGTTGACGGCCTATATCGACGGCGAACCAATCCTGCAAGCCGACGATCCGCTGCCGTTGCTGGCCGCTGACGCCGATGGCCGCCTGGCCCTGTCGGTGCGGGACGGTTCCCTGGATTTCATTGATCTCTCGCTTGAGTCACGGGGCATGAGCCACAACCTGGCGGTTGGGCTGATTGAGATAGCCAACAATCTGGCGGCGCGGGGGCGGCCGGATCTGGCCCTCCGCCTTTATGCCAATGTCCTCATGGATCCCGCCGATCCCGCCGGCTATCTCAGGACGCTCCGGGCCTACGCCCGTCTGCTTTGGATTGCTCTGCCGGCCGGGGAGAGGAACTTTGCCGGCATAAAAAAGGCCTGCGACGATCTTTACCGGCAGATGTCGGCCGACCGCATGCGGCCGGGCGAGTCGGATTACCTGATCGGCCTCGCCCTCGCCAATCAATCCGGCCAGAAGGAGGAAAGGGCCGCGCTGGAGCAGTTGGAGCGGGCGGCCGCCACCGCCTATGCCGCCGGCAACGGCGAATATGGCGATTTGGCCCGCCTGGAGGCGCTGTTTGTCCGCCTGCGTCTCGGCATGCCGGAGGAGGCGGCGCGGCGTTTCGGCGTTATGCTGGATGACGGCGCCGCGGACCGGCTCCAGCAACGTTTTGGCTCCGAACTTGGCGCCGGCGGCCGGGCGGCGCTTATCCTGGAAAAGGCCGAGCCCATGATCCAGGCCAAGGGGGATTTGAAACTGGTCGCTGATTTGCTCCGCTTGGCCGCCGCCATCTCTCCGACCAGCCGGGAATGCGCCGCCGGCTTTCGGGGTCTGGCCATGGTTCGGATCGAGGGCGGCAACGTCGACCTGGGGTTGGAACTGTTGCGCCAGGCCGAACGTGTGGCCCCCGATTGGCCGCGCCCCTATCTGGACGAAGCCGGCCTTCTCTACCGCTTGGATCGGCCGGCCGAGGCCGAGGAGGTTTTGAGCCGGGCGGACAGCGCTTTGCCCCCGTCCCTGGATTACCGTCTCGGCCAAGCTAGGCTTTATCTTGGGGACATCCCGGAAAAATACCGCGATCCCGCCAGGGCGGAACAGGCGGCGCGGGCGGCGATTGAACTTTCCCAGGGGAAAAATCCGGCCACGCTGGAACTTCTGGCCGCGGCCATGGAAAAGCAGGGGCGTTTAAACGAGGCCAGAAGCGCCATCCTCGCCGCCCTGACCCTGGAAAAGACCGATGCGCGGATCAAATGGCATGATCGCTTGAACCAATACCGGCCGGAGACGACGATTGATTCGGGCGCCGCCGCCAGGCCATGAGGAACTGGAGGCGGCCATGCGCCGAAAACCGCTTCTAATCGCCATATTCCTGGTTGCCGGGCGCTTCGGCGGCTGGTTTCCGGCGGCGCCCGGATCGGCGCCGGCCCTTCAGCCAACCATGCATCCCTTGGCGATTGTCCGCCTGAACGATTTCACCTTTTCCGAGAAACTGGCGAAAACCGGGATCGCCCGCGCCTTGGGGTTGGCCGTAGCCGACTATGCCCCCGGGCTTCCGGGCTTTGGCGGCTTGCCGCCCCTTGGCAGTTTGCTTTCGGCCTTGCGGGAAAGCGGGGCGCGTGATTTTTGGTGTTGCCTGTTGCCGGACGGCGGCTCCTGGTTCGGGATGGTTTCCCTGGTTGGAGGCGACTGGCCGGATCGGGAGGGAGGCGGGGATGACGCGGGTGGTGCCTTTGCCGAATGGCTCGCCGCCCGATCCTCCGATTTCGGCGGAATGGCGGCCGACGTTTCCCGCCCGGAGCCTGGCGTCATCCGCCGGATTTTTGCCCGGGACGAAGCCATCCTGCGTCAAGCCCTGGCCAGCCAGGCGGCTGATCGGCCAGGGGATGGGGCTTGGCGGGAAAGTCTCGCCGATTTTTGCTCGATGGAGTCGGCCGGTCTCGCGGTTTGGCTTGATTTTCGGCCGCTGCTGGGACTCGTTTCGCTATCCGCCGGGATGGACCTGCGCGGCGGCCTGGCCAGGCTTGGCCTCCGGATTCCCGATTCGCTGGAGATTGAATTGCTTCCCGGGGATGGCGAGCTGGGGATGAGAATCCGCCTCAACCGCTTGTTGCCTGAACGCCCATCACCGCCGCCGGAAGCGGATTCGCTCCATCTTCAACTCCGGGAACCGGGGAAATCGCGTCTTCGCCTGGCCGATGCCGCCGCCTTGCTCCGGGCCTTCCAGTTGGACGACAATCCACTATTCCCGGCCAACCTCGATTTGCGGGTCTTGTTTCCGCGTTCGCTCGACTTGGCGGGCTGGCGGGACGGGGAAGGGGGATTCCATTGGTTTCTGGTTGGCCGGGTTGGGGAGCGGGCCGCGTTTATCCGGCATTACCGCCGCTTTTTGGCATGGCTTGACCTTCTCGCCGCTTCCCCCGAATCCGGCTTTGTCCTGTCCGGCGGCGATGTTTCCGATGTCGGAACCCCGCGTTGCCTGACCATAAACGGATTTCCCCTGGTGGTTGGGTTTGGGATGGCCGGGACGGAAAATGACCCTTCCGGGCTGTTTTTCCTGGCCGCCGGCAGTAGGGAGGATTATCCCGACCTCGGTCGTTTGACTTTTACCGCCGGCCCGGCGGAGAAGGCGCTGACTTGGGAATTGTTTTTGGATGAACGTTCCCGGCGCGAGATCGCGGTTGGGCTGGTTGCATTGGCCAGGAAAAACGCTTGGCAATCGCTTGAGGCCGAGGTTGTCGGCCAATGGCTGGCGGCAGGGGATGCCGGAAGCCTCGCCCTGTCCGGCGTTTCCCCCGAAGTGCGCTGGAGGAGCGGGATCGCCGTCCTGTCGGCGGCGGTGATGGCTTTGCTTCCGGTTTATCCGGCGGCGGATCCAGGTTCAGGCGAATAAACGGATTATTTGATCGTGAAAGAGATGCAGTCGGCGTCCGTGAAACTTTCCTCGTCCAGTTTTTCGCGATTCAATCCGGAGATGCGGTAAAAACCGCCGACAACCTCGCGGAATTGTTCCTCGCCGCCAATGACCAGGATAAGTTTGGTTTGGGCCAAGCCGCAAGGCAGGGAAAAATAGCGGATCGCTTCGTCCAGGGGCTCGTCCTCCATGCACATGGCGGTGAAAGCCACTCCATTCGAATCCAGGGCGCCGGATTCGGCCATGTCATCGAAAAGCCGGGTAAGATGGTTTGCCTCCTCTCCGCGGCAGATGGATTGCACGCAACCGTGGCGGATCAGATCCACGGCGTATTTTTTTAGGATAACATCGTCCACCGGGCGGGTCATATCGATCATGGCGCTGAAAGGGCGGGCGGAGAAGGGCAGGCGCAAGTCGTTGCCATTGACGCGTACGGCATAGAAATGCTGATTGTGGAGCGTTCCCAAGCTTATTCCCCCGGCCAGATGGTAAGACGCCAGCCAATCAAGGCTGTACGCCCCATCCTCAAAAAACATACCGTCCACGTCTCATCCCTTCCAGGATTAGACTCCGCCGCCTGACCCGCTTAAGCCAAGCATCCCCAAGAGTCGAACATTCCATAATGTCATCCGATGACTCGGACGCGAAGGGGTACCCCTTCCCCCGGGCGTTTCCCCAAACGCCCCTGGTGAATTATGGCCTTGTCGTCCATTTAGTCAAGGTTTTTATCGTCCTGGCGGGCGTTTTGTGCAAGTTTCCCGGCAAAAGAAAAAGCGTTCCCGGCCAACGAAACCGCCCCCGATTTGGCGACGGGGGCGGCGGGGGATTGGCAAAATGGCGCGGCATCAGTCGAAGGCATGTCCGGCCGATCCCAATACGTTGATGTTTTTATGCTTGTAGAGTTCCTTGAGCGAGTCGCGCGCCGGCCCCAGATACTTGCGCGGGTCGAACTCGGCCGGTTTGGTGTAGAGCACCTCGCGAATGGCGGCGGTCATTGCGAGGCGGCCGTCGGAGTCGATGTTTATCTTGCAAACCGCCGATTTGGCGGCTTCGCGTAGTTGCGCTTCCGAAATGCCGATGGCATCGGACATTTTGCCGCCGAAGCGGTCGATTTTCTTGATCAGATCCTGAGGGACCGACGAGGAGCCGTGCAGGACGATGGGGAAGCCGGGGATGCGCTTTTCGATTTCGCGCAGGATGTCCAGGCGGATTTCGGCTTTTTGTCCGGGCTTGAACTTGTAGGCGCCGTGCGAGGTGCCGATGGAGATGGCCAGGGAGTCGACGCCGGTTTTTTTGACGAAATCCTCGACCTCGTCCGGTTGGGTATAGGTGTGCGCTTCCGCCTTGACGTCGTCTTCCACGCCGGCCAGGACCCCCAGTTCGCCCTCGACGGTGACGTCGTACCCATGGGCGTATTCCACCACCTTTTTAGTGAGGGCGACGTTCTCGTCGTAAGGGTGGTGGGAGCCGTCTATCATGACCGAGGAGAAACCGGACTCGACGCAACTCACGCAAAGGTCGAAGGTGTCGCCATGATCAAGGTGGAGGGTGATGGGGACGTTTTTCCCCTTGCCGAGTTCCTTGGCGTATTCCACCGCGCCTTGGGCCATATATTGGAGCAGCGTCTGGTTGGCGTATTTGCGGGCGCCGGAGCTGACTTGGAGGATCACCGGGCTCGCGGTTTCGGAGCAGGCTTGGATAATGGCCTGGATCTGTTCCATGTTGTTGAAATTGTAGGCTGGAATCGCGTAGCCTCCCTTGACCGCCTTCTTGAACATCTCAATGGTGTTTACCAGGCCTAGACTCTTATAGCTGACCGCCATGTGACGCTCCTTTCCAAAACTGGGAGATGAAGTCTTGATAGCGTAGGTTATCCGTTTCGGCCCGGCCCGGCAAGGCATTTTTTTTTCAGGGCGCCGCGTCCAGCCGGGCGATGCCGAAGCCGTTCTGTCCCGCCACCGCCGCCACCGCCGTCACCGGATGGGAAAAACCGGCGAATACGCCGCCCCGGAACAGGAAGGAACAGGCTTCCGGCGCCGAGCCGGCGGTGAAATCGGAACAGCGCGCCACGTCCGGGACGTCATGGCCGTAAGTCGAGACATGGATCAGCCGGCCGGGCTCCAGGGAAAAGGAGCGCACATCGATCCCGTCCTTCCGGACGCTTCCCAGCCAGCCGGCGCGGGAGCCGGCTTCGGCGGCCACGACGATCCTGGGAGTCGCATAGTCGTCTTTTTCGTAATCCAGGGTGAGGAGCGAGAGGGCGAGGGCCTCCTTGGCCGGCACGCCTTTCGCCATCATGTCGGCCGCCGGATCCGCGTGGGAGCCGTTGGCGAGGACGGCATACTTTCCGGCCAGCCGGGCGCAATTGTAGGCGATGAAGGGGTTTTGGGCGATGTCGGGCTCGTGCCCGGATTTCGGTACGATGGCGGCCCGCCGGTTGTTGTCCAGGATTCGGGCCTCCCGATTGGGGAAACTGCGGGAAGACACCCGGTACAGGGCGGCCGGCCGGCCATCCGGGGTTACGGCGAAAGCCACGATCCGGCCGAGATAGATCTGTTCCATGCCGTCATTTCCTCAAGCGTCAACCCATGATGCCGATTTTCCGCAAGGCGGCGCTCATGGCCTCGGCGGTTTCCCTGCTAGGTTCGACCATGGGCGGCCGGAGGCTGCTTCCGGCCCGGCCCAGCAATTTCAGGCCGGTCTTGACCGGGCCGGGATTGGTTTCCAGGAAACACGCCTTCATCAGCGGAAAAAGTTTTTGGTGCCATTCCCTCGCTTTTGCGAAGTCCCCCGCCAGGGCCGCCGCCGCCATGCGGCTGGTTTCCCCGGGCGCCAGGTTGGCGATGACGCTCACCACTCCGCTTCCCCCCAGCGCCATGACGGGCAGGGTCAGCGAGTCGTCGCCGGAGAGGACCCGGATACCCGGCGCCGACTGTATGATCTGGCTGGTCTGGTCCACATTGCCGGAAGCCTCCTTGACGGCGTTGACGTGCGGAAAGCTCCGGTGGATCCTGGCGATGGTTTCGGGCAGGATGTTCACGCCGGTCCGCGCCGGCACGTTGTAGATCATGATGGGAAGATCGGAGATTTGGGCCAGGGTGGCGAAATGGCGGTACAGCCCCTCCTGGGTCGGGCGGTTGTAGTAGGGGGTTATGACCAGGAGGGCGTCGGCGCCGGCCGCCCGGGCCGCTCGGGCCAGGGTAGTCGACTCGGCCGTGTTGTTGGAGCCGGCGCCGGCCAGCACCGGCCGGCGGCCGGCCGCCATGCCGACGATTCGGGCGATCAGCTCCTCCTGCTCCGAATGGGTCATGGTGGCGGATTCGCCGGTGGTGCCGGCGGCCACCAGGCCGTTGACGCCAGACTCTATCTGCCAGTCGATCAGTTCCCGCAACGCCCCGTAATCGACCGCCGACAAATCCCGGGTCCAGGGGGTGGCCAAGGCGGTGAAGCATCCGGAAAAGTCCATTTCGCGTCCCCAATCATGGCTGGTTGCGCCAAACCGCAGTCAACCGGCGGAAGCATTGTTGTCCGGGACAGCCGCTTCCCGGGTCAGCCACTTCACCGTATCCGGTTCGATGCGGATCACCCGCACCCAGCTTGGGGCGAGGGAACGGCATTTGACGGTGAATTCGCCGTCGGCGACGGGAACCCGCTCCCGCATGTCGGCGTAAATGGTGATTTCCCCCCCGGAAAGCTTGTCGATGACGGATTGCGGGCCCGCCACCGTCACCTTGACGCTAGGCGGCGAAATCTTCATGGCGTCGCGGCGATCCAGGGCCGAGTCGATAAGCGCCCGCACTTCAAACGGCTGGGAGAACTCGCGCTCGGTTGGAATCTCCTCCAGTTCCAGGGTCACGTAAACCTCGCCCGGCGCCTTCACTTTCGCGCCATCCTTTTCGAGCGGCTCCAATCCCACCGACAGGCCGAACGCCCCCTTGCGCCCCGTTATATCCAGGGGCTTGGTCCGGACGACGTCGGACGCGCCCAGCCGGGAAAGGAAATCGTGGGGGGCGGACACCTTCACGGACGGCGGGTCGATGCGCAGCACCCGCCCCATCCGGTAGCCATCCTGCGGGGTCCCGGCCATGTCGCCCTCCTTCACCGTTATCTGCTTGGTCGTTATCCGGTTGAGGCTGACGGGAATGACTTCCGGCGTCATGTCCTGGACTTCCAGGCCGGCCGGCAGCCCCCGGACCTGGGAGGATTGGAGGGCCAGCATGTTGTTGTAGACGTTCCCCGTCAGCGCCCCTTCCGGGAACACCGGCTCAAGCCTCAATTCATCCCTTCTATGGATGGCGTCTATCGCCTGGCGGGAACCCCGCACGGTGATCCGCGCCGTCCGCGGCCGCTGCGACTCGTCGGTGAATTTCCATTCGTCCGGCAATTTGAACTCTATTGGTATGTCGATGCTGCGGTTTTCCTGGCGCTTGGTGTCCACCCCGAACCAAAGCAGGGTTCCAATGCCGAGGGACAACAAGGCGTATTTCGGGTCGAATTTCCGGCCGAGCAATCTCCGCGGCGGCGGAGCGTATTGCCGGCGGGTGTTTTTGTTGACGCTGACGCGGGTGTTCAGCATCGGTTTAATGACGGTGTCGTCCATGTTTTTTCCCGGCCGGACCGGCTATGGGGCGGTTGCGGCCGTTTCTCCACTGGGTTCCGACGTGCGATGGACGCTCTGGCGGAGGATCTCCCGCAGGCTCTCGTAATCGAGATCACGGATGAATTCCCCGTTCAGGGTCACGGAAATCTGTCCGGTTTCCTCGGAAATCACCACTATCAGGGCGTCGGATTCCTCCGAGAGGCCGAGGGCGGCTCGGTGCCTGGTACCCATGCCGCGGGTGATTTCGATGTTTTCCGAAAGCGGCAGCAGGCAGTTGGCCGCGATTATTCTCCCCTGGCGGATGATGGCGGCTCCGTCGTGCAGGGGGGTGTTCTTGGTGAAGATGGTGCGCAGCAGAGCCGAGTTGCACAGCGCGTCCACCTGGATGCCCGACTCGATGTAGGCGTTGATTTGCATGTCCCGCTCAATCACGATCAAGCCGCCCACCTTGCCTTTTTTGGCTATCCACATGGCGGCGTCGGCTATCTCCTTGTCGAGGACGCTGCCGCGGTTGTCCCACAGCTTGACCGATTCGCCCAGGCGGACCAGGACATGGCGGATTTCGGGCTGGAAGATGACCACCAGGCCGATTAGGGAAACGCCGACCAGGTTTTCCAGCATCCAGGCGACGTTCTCCAGTTGCAGGGAATGCGAGATGAAGAAGAGGACGAGGTAGAGGCCGCCGTAGGCCAAAAGCAGGCCGCGGAACACCCCGGCCCCCCGGGTGCTGTACATGAAGGTCATCAGCATATAGACGAAAAAGCTGAAGATGAGGATTTCAATCAGGGGGGACAGCGCGCCCAGCGGCGAATTGGGGTATGCGTCCAGCCAGGAAAAAGACATGACGGTTCATTTCCCTCCGGTTGTCCGCGGTCCCGGCCTCCCTTGCCGGCCGGCGCGCCCGTCCCCGCGCCGATTTGACGCTTCCGGCCAGGTCGCCGCCCGTAGATTAAACCGGGTTGGCGGAATATTGCAAGGCAAAAGCGCCGTCATTTGACTGCCTTGAGGCGCTGGGAGTCGGTGAGGGACATGAAGTTGGCGAAGCCGGCCAGGCGCAGGGTGTTCAGCACCGATCCCCTGGCGATGACGGAGATGGTCTTGCCGTTGGCCTGAGCCTGGAAAAAGGCCGCCGCCATCAGGCCGATGTAAGTGGAGGTGATGTGGTTGATGCGGGACAGGTCGATGGACAGTTTTTCCTGCGGGCTGGTCACCAATTCGCTGCAGGCGCAGTCGAAGGCCACGTCGTAGTCGGAATCCAGCTCCTTGAACGCCCGAAGCACCCCGTCCTTCAATTCATAGTCGGGATTCATGGCGCTTCCCCTCTCTTGCCTCCGGATTGGCCGCCTTGCCGCGCTTTCAGGCAATCCAATGTTTAAGTTGTTCCAGCTCGCCCGGCTTTTCCAGCGGGATATGGATTCGCCAAGCCGCGTCCGGCGAATCGGGGCGCCCGGAGTCGGAACAGATGAAGACCGGGCTTTCCGCCATTTTGTATCCGGATTGCGGCAGCCATTCTGCCATGATCGCCCGGCCGCGCCGGAAAACACGGCGTTTTCGAATTATTATAGCGTTTGGAATCTGGCGGGGCAAGTTTTTTCTCCGATTCGCCGCGCTTCCGGTTTTCCGGGGATGGTTCCGGAGAAGGCGAAACAAGTCCGGGATGGCGTCTTCCGCCATCCCGAACCGCGAGCAAGGGGAAATCCGCTGTCCGCGCCAGTTTATTTGCCGGCCTCCCGGATGGTCTTGAGCATGTCGGCGGTGTTCAGCCGCGCGGCCAGCTCGTCCTGGATGGGGATGGCGATGGCGAGGAAGGGGGTCTTGTCGATGGCGTTCACCGTGCCGCCGTCGGCGATGACCCGCGCCTTGGACTTGGCGAGATCGGCGTAGGTGATCCGGCGCTCCTCGGCTGTGGCCTCTTTGAGGGCCTGGGATATCCAGGCCTGCTGCTGGGCGCTGTAGGCGTTCCATCGGTTGCCGTTCATGAGGACGATGCGGGTGGTGTAGTCATGCTCGGTTTCGGTGATGAATTTGCCGTTGACGGTCTTGTGGTGATCCAACAGGCTGAAATTGGTGTAGTCGTTTTCCGCCGCGTCCACGATGCCTTGCTGCAAGGCCTGGTACAATTCGCCCCAGGCCACCTGGGTGGGTATGGCGCCGGTCTTTTTCCAGAACTCGGCCACCACGCCGGACATCTGGGTGCGGATTTTCATGCCTTTCAGATCCTCGATCTTGTTGATCGGCTTCTTGCCGTAGTAGTTGCGCACCCCGGCCGACCAATAGGCGGCGATGCGGAAGGCGTTGCCGGACTTTTGGCTGATGATTTTCGCTAGGTTCTTGCCCGCCTCGCCGTCAACCACCTTTTCCCAATGCGCGAAGTTGTTGAAGAGGTAGAGAAGGGAGAACATGTCCACCTCGGGGATGCCGGCCTTGGTCATGAAGCCGGGGGAGGCCACCACCAGATCGGCGGCGCCCAGTTGGACCTTTTCGACCAATTCGTCCTCGTTGGTACCGATGGTGCCGGCGTGGACGTCGACCGTGATTTCGCCGCCGGATATCTTTTCCAGCGTCTCTTTGAACTTTACCATGCCGTATTGGTAGGGGTTTTCCAGCGAGGTTTGGTTGTGGGCCGCGACCAGTTTGACGGAACCGGCCAGGGCCGGCGGGATCGCCGCCAGGACGAAGAGGGCGACGAGGGACGGGACGATGATCTTTTTCATGCGTTATCCTCCAAAAGCTTGGGAAAGCGGCCGCGAAGGCGCCGCGCCGTAACCCAATCCGGCCGGGCGGCGCTTCCGCCCGGCGAAAAATACGGCCGGCTCTATTCCGTTTTTCCGCCCCCTTCGATTTCGCTTAGGATCTCCGAGGTCATGGTGACCCGGCGCGGACTGTAGAACTGGACGATGCGCCTGATGCCGGCATAAATGATGAACAGCAGGCAAAGGGTGATGATGATGCCGATGGGGCGCTCCAGCAGGGGGAGGATGGCGGCCCGGCTCTGCATCAGGGCGCGGCGGAAGCTGAGATCGGCGATGGGGCCGAGGATGATGCCGAGCACCAGCGGCGCCATGGGGTAGTCCACCCGGCGGAGGACATAGCCCAGCAGCCCGAAGAACAGCATGATGTAGACGTTGAAGATGCGGGCATCGCCGGCGTAGGCGCCGATCAGGGTCATCGGGACCACCAGGGGCAGGAGAATTTCCCGCTTGATCTTGAGGATCGCCACCATGGGCCGGCTCAGGCTCAAGCCCCAGAACAGCATGGCTAGGGAGGCGGCGAACAGGGCGATGCCGACATAGGGCAGGAGCCAGGGCGTTTCAAGGTTCATGGTGGGCCCGGGACGGATGCCGTGGAGCTGCATGGCGGCGAGCATCAGGGCGTTGGGGGCGCTGCCGGGGATGGCCAGGGTGAGCATGGGGATCATGGCGCCGCCGATCACCGCGTTGTTGGCCACCTCGGGGCAGATAACCCCCTCCAGCGCCCCCTTGCCGAAAAGCTCCGGATGCTTGGAGCGCCGCCGGCCGATGTCGTAGGACATCCAGGCGCCGATATCCTCGCCGGCGCCGGGGATGGCCCCGACGACGACTCCGATGGCGCCGGAGCGGATGGTGGCCGGGAGATACTGCTTGAAAACCTTGAATTCGGGCAGGACCCGGCCGATCTTGCCGTCTATCCGGTAGGGGGTGCTCTCCTGGAGCACCGTCAGCACCTCGGAAATCCCGAACACGCCGATCAGGGCCGGAATCAGGGGGATGCCGCCGTTGAGCGCCATAGCGTCGAAGGTGAAGCGGGGGTAGGCGTAGATCGGCTCCATGCCGATCATGGCGGCGAAAAAGCCGATGAAGCCGACCAGCCAGCCTTTCAGCGGATCCTGGTCGGTGGAGAGCGAGCCGCAGATCATGATGCCGAAAAGGGCCAGCAGGAACATCTCCCAATGCCCGAATTTCAGGGCGATCAGGTAAATCACCGGGGTGAGGAAAAGCATGATCAGGGTGCTGAAAATGGTGCCGATGAACGAGGCCAGGTAGCCGGTGCCGATGGCCAGTCCCCCCAGCCCCTTTTTCGCCAGCTGGAAGCCGTCGATGGCGGTGGCCGCCGCCGCCGGGGTGCCGGGGATGTTCATCATGATGGCGGAGCACAGCCCGCCGGTGGTGGCTCCGACGTAGACCGCCAGCAGGAAGGCGATGGCGGCGTGGATCTGCATGCCGTAGGAGATGTTGATCAGCAGCGCCAGGGCCATGGTGGCGGTTAGGCCGGGGATGACCCCGACCAGCAGCCCCATGATGCTGCCGCCGAAGATGATGAACAGGATCTTGAGGTCGAGGATGATGCCAAACGAACTGAACAGAAGCGCCAGGTAATTCCCAACCCCGTCCAGAAACTCGCCCATGGTTTACCCCCCCAGGTTGAATAGGAATGAGGCCGTCCGGCGATTCCGGTCAGGGAATGGGGATGCCGA
Organism: Planctomycetota bacterium; assembly: GCA_031270145.1. Classification (GTDB taxonomy): domain Bacteria; phylum Planctomycetota; class SZUA-567; order SZUA-567; family SZUA-567; genus JAJBSZ01. The sequence goes on along the minus strand of JAISYD010000170.1, from coordinate 13,452 downwards.
AGCCCTTGCTGAAGGCGAAGAATATGGCCAGCGCCGCCAGCAGGGACACGGCGGCTGCCGTTGGCCAGCGCATCGCCCGCAAATAGATGAAGGAAAAGAAAAGGTAGCCGCCGGTGACGATCAGGAAGCCGACGTTCACCGGGATGTTGCCGCCCGTGTAATTGATGTTGAAATTCAGCTTGGCCAGGTACTCGTTCCCGAACAGCAGCACATAGGCGAGAATGGAAATGAAAATGGCCATCCCCCGCTTGAAGCGGGGGGAATGCCGAATGGCCCGGAAGTTCGCGGCCGAAAGGATGCGCTGGGCCTGACCCAGGCCGCCCCGCCTCATGGCGATGGCGAAAATTACGATGCCGAAGCACACGAACACGCCGCCGATGATGGCCGGGAACAGCCCGGGCGAAACGATGATGGTGCGGAAAATGCGCATTCGCAGGGAGGCCTGGATGATATACGCCCCCGCCGCTATAAAGACGACGGAAGTGAGCAAATCCGCCCCCGCCATCCGATTATTGTCGTTTTGCTCCATAGCGCGGCCTTTCCAGGGATGGCTCCGGGGATGCCCAAGGCGCCGGGCATCCCCGGAATCGGCGAATCGCTTGTCAATTGATCAATAGCCGTATTTCTTTTTCTCCGCCTCCCAGTTCCACTTGTCCGGCTTCACCATGCCGGCCGCGGCGGGATCGGTGTGATCCGCGCGCCCCGGTTCGTACATCGCCCAGCCGTAGGCGGAGAACTGGTAGTCGAGCATCTTGTCGGCGGCCTCGCCGGACAGGGCCGCCACGTTGAGTTTCTTGGATTCGGCGTAGTCGAGCACCGACTTCTGCTTCACGGCGTGGCGGAATGCCTCCTCCAGCTTGTCGATAATGCGCTTGGGGGCGTCGCGGCGGATTAGTATGCCCCAGGCCTCGGCCAGCATGGGCAAATCCTTGCCGGCCGGGAAAACCTGGGCGATTGGGGGGATGGTGATGGAATCGGTCAGCTTCATCGGCTCGGTCTGGTTCACGAAGAGGGCCTTCACGTTGCCGGCCCGGGCGTGCTCGATGCCGGCCGAGAAGGTGATGATGCCCAGTTCCACCTCGCCCGCGTAAACAGCCACCGCCACGCCGCCGTCGCCGTCGAAGGTGACGTAGTTGACGTCCTCGGACTTGATGCCGGCCAGGTTGGCGATCGTTCCCATGAGAACGTGGGGGCCGTTGCCGAAGCCGGCCATGCCGACGCTGGCGGTGCCGGCCTTCAGCCTGGCGATGGCCTCGTCCATGGTGTTGATGCCGGACTTGGCCGGGTTGACCAGCAGGGCACCCGGCCCCTGGAGCGGGAACCAGCTAGTCCATTTCCAGGGATAGGAATTGGGGCCGGTGCCCTGCACCAGATAGCCGCCGAAGATGCCGGTGCCGGTCGAGAGCATGCTGTAGCCGTCGTTCTTTTGGCTCATGACGTGCTCGGCCGCCACGGCGCTGGAGGCGCCGGGCATGTTGACGACGTTGATTGTTTCGCCGAGGTATTTCTCCATTTCCACGATCACGGGGCGCACGGCGGTGTCGGTGCCGCCGCCGGCCCCGAAGCCCACAAAAATGGTGGGGGTGCCGTTGGGCCACACCTTTTCGCCGCCCTGGACCGTCAGCGCCAGCGCCAGAAGCGCCGCCGCCAGGCAAACCGCGGATCTTTTCATGCCATTTCCTCCTATGAAGGGAATCCACCCGCCAAACCGCAAAATTCCTCCCCAAGCCAGCGCACCGGCGCGCGGGGATTGCCGCCCGACTTCTCGCTTCATTTCACCAGCGCCTCCTCGGCGATCCTTTCCGCCGTCAGGCCGTGTTTCGCCAGGATCCGATCATATTTTTCGGCCGACTCGCCGAAGACGTCCTTGACGCCGTGGCGGCGCAGGGGAATGGGGTTGTCGGCCAGGGCTTCGAGGACGGCGGAGCCAAGCCCGCCGATGACGCTGTGCTCCTCCACCGTCAGGATGCGGGGGCAGGGGCCGACGGCGGCCCGGACCGCGGCCGGATCCAGCGGTTTGATGGTGGCGAAATTGATCACCCTGGCGTCCACCCCCTTGCCGGCGAGGATTTGCCTCGCCTCCAGGGAAAGGGCGACCATGTGGCCGCTGGCGCAAATGGCCACGTCCTTGCCGCCGGCCATGACGTGGGGTTTGCCGATTTCCATCGGCGTGTCCCTGGTCGTGACGTCGGGGATTTCGTTCCGGTTGATGCGGATGTAGCAGGGGCCGTCGAGGTTGACGGCGGCCCGGATGGCCTTTCTCGCCTCTTCCGCGTCGGCGGGCGAGAAGATGGTCATGTGGGGGAGGACGCGCATGACCGCCACGTCCTCGATGGCCTGATGGGTGGCGCCGTCGGCGAAGTCGGAGACGCCGCAACTGGCGCCGACGATGTTGACGTTCAGCTTGGGGAGGCACACGCCCTGGCGGATCTGCTCGAAGGAGCGGCCGCCGATGAAGACGGCGAAGGAGTGGGCCACGGGGATTTTCCCGGCCAGGGCCAGGCCGGCCGCGATGGTTATCATGTTTTGCTCGCCGATGCCCATTTCATAGAAGGATTCGGGCTTGCCCTGCTGGACCTGGATCGATTGGGTGCCGCCGCAAAGGTCGGCGTCCAGCGCCACCACGTTCTCGTTTTCCTTGCAAATGGCCAGAAGTTCCGCGCCATAGGCGTTTCTTTGGCTGCTCTTGCTCATGTTCGGGTCTCCATATTTTTTAGGTCGGGACGCGCGGGAAATCGGGCCGGCTCAGGCGTTGATTTCGGCCAGTGCCTTGGCTCGCGTCTCCTCGTTCATGTCCTTGTTGTGGTAGACGTGGCTGTCCTCGGCGAAGGATACGCCCTTGCCCTTGATGGTTTTGCCGATGATGGCGCTGGGTTTCCCCTTGACCTGGTCGGCGGCGTCCAGGGCGTCGCCGATTTCCTCGACGCTGTGGCCGTCGATGACCCGCGCGTTCCAGCCGAAGGCGGCGAATTTGGCGGCGATACCGGCGGCGTCGCCGACGTTGTAGCGCTCGCTCACCCGGCCGGTGGCGCTGACGCCGTTGGCGTCCACCAGGACGCGGAGGTTGTCCAGCTTGTAATGGGCGGCGGCGGTTGCGCCCTCCCAGATCTGCCCCTCGGCCAGTTCGGCGTCGCCGCACATCACGAAGACGCGCCAGGCCGCCTTGTCCCGCTTGGCCCCGAGGCACATGCCAACGCCCAGGGAAACGCCCTGCCCGAGGGAGCCGGTGTTGGCCTCGATGCCGGGCGTACTGATTTCCGGATGGCCCTGGAGAAGGCCGCCCAGGGTCTTGGTGCGGGAAAGCTCCTCCCATGGGTAGTACCCGAGATCGGCCAAGGCGGCGTACTGCGCCAGCACCGAGTGGCCCTTGGACATGATGAAGCGGTCGCGATCCGGTTTTTTGATGTTTTTCGGATCGATGTTCATCTTGTAATAGTAGAGAACCGTCACCATGTCGGCCGCCGACATGGAGCCTCCCAGGTGGCCTGGCTTGCCCAGGCCCAGCGCCTCGATGACGCCGGCCCGGATGCGCCTGGCCTTTTGCCGCAGTTTTTCCGCCGTTGCCTTGTCCATTTTTCACTCTCCTAAATGAAAACCGGTTGCGAGCCAAAAAACAAACGATTTGGGGAAGTTCCCAAACAGCCAAGCCGGCGAAGGCCAGCCGGCGCCGTTTGCGGACGGGGATAATGGTGCCTAGCCAAAGGGAGGCGGATCTGGGGATTCCGGGGATACCCCAAACCCGCGGTTCACGCCATTAAATTTATATGGAATCGCCGCCGTCCGTCAAGGGCAATCGGCAAGAATTCTTGTTTAATCAACGTGTTTCGGTTTTCCGCGCGCCGCCGGCGGCTTAGGCGAAAGCCACCATGGTGGCGGTCTGGTTGACCAGGCCGATGAATATCTCGCCGAACGAGAAGAATCCGGCGCTGGGGAAACCGGCGAAGACCTCGCTATGGGCCTCCACGGAGCCGTCCCGGATCATTTGCAGCTTGCGCAGGATGCAGGATATGTTGACGATGGCGGAAATCCCCCCGATTTCCCGGCGCTTCGCCTCGACGTCCGCCCGCGTTTCCGGCGCCAGGTCCTTGGTCCTGGCTATGACGTACCGCAAGCCGCGGGCGGGGCGCAGATACAGCCGCAGGCCGCCGTCCCCGACCGGGGTGGCGATGCTGCGGATGAAGGGTTGCCCGTCGGCCATCAGGGCCAGCGGGCATTCGGAGAATTTTTCCGGAGTCAAATCCTCCGCCGCCACGCCAATGGCGTCGGCGAAGGCCTGGGCGGCCGGTTTGCCGTCAAATTCCCAAATGACGTTCCTGTCCTCCTCGACCCGGGTGGCGGTCAGCGTCTGGTCGCCGGGGACGACGCTCTGGCTTTTGATGACGCCCCATTTCCCCCTGGGCCTCATGACGGCTATGACCATCCCGTTTTCGTAAACCTGTCCATTGGCGTAGACCAAGGTTTTTTCGAACTTTAGCTCGTCTCCGGCGCAGCCGCCGGTGAAAAGGATGTTCGTCAAGTCGCCGATCCGGTTCATGATGGGTTCCATGGAGGAGGAGAGACCGTCGATCAGCACAAAGCCAAGGTATTCCCGGTAGTCCAGATCAAGCAAATCCCGGCCCAGGCGGGTCCGCAAGTCCCCAAGGGCCTGATCCAGCGCCAGGGGATTGGAGTCGATGCCCCCGACGGCGGCTATCTCCAGGGTTTCGAAAACTCCGGCGGAAAAGGCCATGGCGGTAAAGGCGTTGTCCAGCAGCATCCCGTCATGAATCACCCCGGCGCCCGAGCAGCCGAAAGTTTTGGCCTCGGGAAAGGCGTCCCTGATCCCCGCCGCCAGCAGTCGGGAATCGCAGGAGGAGGGCGGGGCGAAGAAAAGCAGAGCCCCGACGGGGAAATCCGCCAGTCCAGCCCTCAGTCTGCCAACCGCCTCTCTGGCGTTCTCCCCGGGATCGGAAGAGGTGAAAACGCCTCCGACGCTTCGATAATCCATAGGTACGCCTCCAAGCGGAATCCGCAACGCAACGCTAACGCCCAGGCGCGCGAATTGCCCGGCGCGTTTCCCTCGGCCATTTAAACGAAGCAAGCCGCCGCCTGTCGCGGCGGCGATCACCACTCGATTTTCAAGGAGCGGGCTATATTTTGCAGACGGTTGATTATGATCGGGTCGTCGGCGGATTCGGAATTGTAGATTTCCGGATCCACTCCCTTCATGATCAGCTTGATCTTCTCGACCGGCGCCAGTTTCGCGTTGCCGTTGGTGCGGCGCTCGATCAATGCCTGGATCATGCCGTATATTTTGCCAGCCATGCTCGCACCTTGGACATATCGCCTCCTACTTGACGCAAAGAGTGTCCAAACCCTGTTCCGCGTAGATCCGGCGCGAACTAGCGTCGCAAGACCTGCCGCCTGACAACTATATTATATAGGGATGAGGATCGTTTTGTAAAGCTTTTTCGCTCGTTCGCGAAACTTGCCGGGTTCCCGCTTTCCGGACGGCGGAAAGTTCGCCCTGTCCGCCTTGACGTACGGATGACCGGCCGGTATAATGCCCGTTTGCCGAAAAAGGGGAAGTTCCATAGGGATAAAAAGATCAACCAGTTGATTGGCCGACCGCGCGACCGGACGAGGACGGGGATGTCTTTTTCCGGGCGTCGGCCCTACATTCCGGACGATAAGGGAGGCGGGTATGGAAAACGTTTTCGCGAAAATGAAGAAACACAGCGTTTTCTCCTGGGAAAACCTCGGCGACATCAAAGAGGGGCGTGGCCAACTGGGGGAGCAGATGCCGGTCCTGGTCTACCGCCTGATGCAATACACCATGCTGGACGTCCTCTCGAAGGAATTCGGCAACGACAAGGCCAACGTCTTCTTCCGCGACGCGGGCTATCTGGCCGGCGTCGAATTCTCCAAGAATTGCCTGAACCTGGCCATCGACTTCGACGCCTTCGTCGCCTCGCTCCAGAAGACGCTGGCGGACCTGAAAATCGGCATTCTGCGCATGGAAGCCTTCGACGCCGAGACCGGCAACCTGACCCTGACCGTCGGCGAGGATCTGGATTGCAGCGGCCTGCCGGTCACCAACGAGAACGTGTGCACCTACGACGAGGGATTTATCGCCGGCATCCTGGAGTCGTACACCGGGAAGAAATACGACGTGCGGGAGGTCGACTGCTGGGCCAACGGCAACCGGGTGTGCCGCTTCCAGGGCGCGGTGGTGAAATAGGCGCTCCGCCGCCGGCGGCGGACGGGAAGGAGCGGACAAACTGAGCGCGAACCCCGAAACATCGTCCAGCGACGGACGCGACGCCATGGATCGCGCGACGGTCGGCGCCGCCGTGGACGCCTTGTTCCTCTACCTGGGGAACATCCTTTACTCCCCGAAGGAGGCCAAACTGGATTTGGCGGCGCTGCCCGAGGAGTTCCGGGAGTTTGGCAAGGGGTTGCTTTTCTTCACCCATATGCTCAACGAGTTCAGGCATTTCGCCCTGGAGCTCGGGAATGGCAACCTGAGCGTGACCCCGCCGTCGGCCGAGAACGAGCTGGCCGCGCCCCTGAAAAACCTGCACGCCAGCCTCAAGCACCTCACCTGGCAGTCGAAACAGGTGGCGCGGGGCGACTACAAGCAAAAAGTCGATTTCATGGGGGACTTCGCCGACGCTTTCAACACCATGATCCGCCAGTTGGACGAGCGGAGCGCCTCGCTCATGGCCGAGATTGAAAGCGGCAAACAGAAGACGCTGGCGCTGGAAAAGAACATCGCCTTCCTCAAGACCGTCACCGAGTGGGTAGAGCAATGGATTGTCGTGGTGGACCGGGAGACGGGCGGGACGCTTTTCAGCAACGGCACGGCGACGGCCGCCATGGAGAAGAACTCCGCTCTGGCCGACCGGCTGAGGGAATGGCTGGCGAGGGAGGCGGCCGGCGAATGGGAGAAAATGGAGAATCCCGGCAGGGAGACGGAAAACCTGCAGTTGGCGGAAGGCGGGCGGCTCTGGTATTTTTCCATCGTCAAATACCGCCTTTCCTGGCTTGGCCGCGACGCGGTGGTGTTTTTGATCACCGACATGAGCGAGGAGCGCAAGTACATCCAGGAGCTGGAGTCGGTGGCCTACCAGGACACTCTCACCCGGGTGAACAGCCGCCACTACGGCATGCGGGTGTTCAACGAATGGATAGACAGCCATCTTGAATTTTGCCTTTGTCTCATCGACATGGACAGCCTCAAATACGTCAACGACACCTTCGGGCACCTGGCCGGCGACGAATACATCACCACCGTCGCGAAGACGCTTTCGGCTTTTTCGCCCGACGCGCGGGTCGCCCGTCTGGGCGGCGACGAGTTCATACTGTTGCAGCGGGGCTGGACCGAGGCGATGGTTTTGGACAGGATGGCCGCCCTTCGGGAGGAGCTGGTCCTGCAGGACACCGGCCTGGAACACTATTATACGCGGAGCATAAGCTATGGCGTCGTGCATGTCGGGATGGACAACGCCGTCCCCGCCAGCGACCTGTTGGGCCTGGCCGACGAAAGAATGTACCGCTTCAAGCGGGAGCACAGGAAAGAGCGGCGGCAGACGGTATTGCTCGCCGCCAAGGCAATCCGCCCCGGCCTCCAGCCGGCGGCCGGCCCCGTGATTGAGGCGACGGCGCGCCCGCCCTCGCCGGAGACGGACGATCCGTCAATAACGGTGCTGCCGTTCCTGACCGAGCACCTGGTCGGCATAAAAACGTCGACCACGCTGAACAACGCCAGGCTCGACTGTCCCGCCCTTTTGGAAAGCTTCCTCCACTCCAGGATGCGCCTTTGCCCGATGAACCGGGAGGCGCGTTCCTACGGCGTCGTCTTCATCACCAACTTTGTGACGGGAAACTTCGATTACTGGGCGGCCATGCCGCTGGCCGGCCGGCTCCAACCCCCGCCCGGCCTGTCGCGGCTGGAGATACCGGCCGGCCTGTACGCCCTGCACCAGGTCAAGACCAACATCGATTTCACCGACGTTTACGACTACCTTTACGGCCCCTGGATATCGTCGCTCAAGGATTATCGTCTGGATTTAACCAGGCCCAGTTTCGAACTGTACACCGACGAATCGCACGACAAAGGCTTCGTCACCATCCATATCCCGGTGCTGCCGGTCAAATAAAGGATTGGTTGACGGAATAAAGGCGGCGGGGCCAACGCGGGAAATTTTTCCTGCGCCGGCGGCGTTATTTACGCTGAGGTTGCGTTTTTGACCATGATTTTCGCTTCCCGTTTTCCCGAACGGGGGGTGTTTTTCCGGGAAATTTCACGGGCCCGGGCGCCTTCGCGGCCCGCCGGTCATCCCTCCCATTTGCCGCCGACCAGCAGCTTTCCCTCGATGTCGGAGACGATGCCCAGGGAAATGTTGTGGCGGCCGCCCTCGAACTCCTCGGCCAGCCATATATCGCATATTTCCAGGGCCAGGTTGTCGCCGGTGATTTTCCCCCCCAGGCACAGGACATTGGAGTCGTTGTGCCTGCGGGTCATTTTCGCCATATAGCCGTCGGTGCACAGGGCGGCCCGGATGCCCTTGAATTTATTGGCCGCTATGGACATGCCGATGCCGGTGGAGCAAATCAGGATGGCCCGATCCACCTCCCGGTCCAGCATCAGCCCGATCGCCTTGGCCGCGAACAACGGATAGCGTACTATTTCGGGCGTATCGGTACCCAAGTTGAGAACCTGGTGCCCCAGGGAGTCAAGGCGGTCGGCCACAAGCCGCTTCAGGGAAACGCCGCCGTGATCATTGGCGATGGCTATCCTCATTTTTCATTCCCTCCATAGTTTTCAATGGCGCGCGCGGCGGCGATCCGTCAACCTAGCGGCACCATGTCCGGCACCAGCAGCCGCGGCAGGAACAGAGTGAGGTCCGGGAAAAAGGCCATGATGAAAACGATCAGGAGCATCAGGGCGAACATGGGCGCCATGGGGCGGAGTACATCCGTCATCTTGGCCTTGCCTATGGCGCAACTGATCAGGGTGCACAGGCCATAGGGCGGGGTCAGCAATCCGAGGGCAATGGTGACGCAGACCACCAGGCCGAGGTGGAGCGGGTTCAGGTTGATGGTGGAGCCCAGTTTTTGCGTGATGGGCAAAAGGATGATGATGGCCGGGGTGCCGTCCATGAAGGTGCCGATCGCCAGGTAGACGCCAATGATGAAAAGCATGATCAGGGACGGGTTGGTGGTATAGGCGATGACGTGATCCGCCACATATTCCGGCACCTTGTAAAAAGCCAGGAGGTAGCCGTAGACGCCGGCGCAGGCCAGGCAGAACATGGGGATGGCGGAGCCGAGTCCGGTGTCCCGGAGCATCGGGAGAAGCTCCCGGAACTTGATGGTGCGGTAGAAGAACAGGGTTATCACCAGGGTGTAGACCACCGTCACCATGGAGGCCTCGGTGGCGGTGAAAAGCCCCGCCACCATGCCGCCGATCAGGATTAGCGGTACGCCCAGGGGCCAGACGCCCTTGCGGATGGCCTTGAGGATTTCGGCGGGCGGGGCGACGGTTTCCCGTTCGCGGGGATAGTTGTATTTCCTGGCGTAATAATACGAAACGCCCATCAGACAGACGCCGATGGCCACGCCTGGGAGGATGCCGCCGATGAACAGGCCGATCACCGACACGTTCCCGTAGGAGCCGTAGATGATCATGAACACGCTGGGGGGTATGATGATGCCGATGACCGACGAACAGGCCACCAGGGCCACGGAAAACGCCTTGCCGTAGCCGCGCTTGATCAGATTGGGGATGAAAATGGAGCCCACGGCGGCGGATTCCGCCGCCGAGCTGCCCGTGGTGCCGGCCAACACCATGGCGACGATGGTGGTGAAATAGGCTAGGGCGCCCCGCAGCCAGCCGATGAGGGTGAGGCAGAGATCGATAAGATACTCCGACACCCTGCCGCGGTTCATCAGATCCCCGGCGAAGAAAAACACCGGGATGGCCAGGATCGGGAAGGCGTCTATCCCCTTGTAGACCTGTTGCATGATCAGCACCATAGGCAAATCGCTCGCCGCGAACATGGCGAAGGCGGAAGACAGGAACAGGGAAAAGGAAAGGGGGACCCCGGCCGCGATCAAAAAGGCGAATCCCAGGAAAAGGATGGCGAGAAATAGGATCATGCGGACGCTCCTGCGGGAAAAGAGAATCATTCCACGGCGGACTCGTGTTCCTTCAGGACTTCCTGAACGGAATCCAATTGCTGGCTGTAATCGCCGAACACGATGTTGTAAAGGGCGAAACACAGCATGAAGGCGGCGCTCACCGGCAGGATGACGAAGGCGTAGACCATCGGCGTCAGAAAGGTCGGGGACACCCGGTTCAGGCCGAACCTGAAGGCGAAGATCGTTCCGTAATACAGCATGACGGCCGCGCAGATCAGGATGAGCACGTTGACAAAGTAGCGCATGTAGTAGTCCCGCATCCTTCCCCTCAGCATGTCGGAAAAGAAGGTCACGCCGAAATGCGAGTTTTTCCTGACTCCGACGGCCGAGCCTAGGAGCACCATGTTGATGAAGGAGTATCTGCCGATTTCCTCGGTCCAGACGGCCGGGACGTTGATGACGAAGCGGGACAGCACCTGCCAGACCAAAGCGACCATCAGGCCGATGATGCAGAGGGTGACCAGGGAGACGGCCACCTTTTCCAGGATGTTTATGAAGCGGTCAGCCGTTCTTTTCATGGAATTGCGCCTTAGGATGAATTTTGCCGTTTTCCCGGCCGTCCGGAGGCGCGCCCGCCGGGGGCGCGTTCCGCCGGACGGTTGGGTGGGGCCTGCCTTTGCCTTTGCGACGCGTCAAACGACTTTTCTTCGCGTCTTTCCCGTTTGCTCCGCCTTATTTGGCCATGGCGCGGATCTGGGCCAATTGCTCGACCATGTTGATGCGCTTGGCGTTCTGATCCAGTACGGCCGATACCATGTTGACGGCTCTCAGGTGATCCTCCTGGGTAAGCTCGGTGATTTTCACCCCCTCCTTCCCAACCAGGACTTTTTCGTTTTCCTGATCGAAGGCGATGGACCAGTCAAGCTGCTGGTCGCAGGTGTCGCGGCCGGCCTGAATGACTATGTCGCGGTATTGGGCGGGGATTTTGTTGACGGCGATGCCGCTGATGAAGAAGGGCAGGGTCAGGTAGCAATGCTTGGTGCGGAGAATGAATTTGCAACTTTCGAAAAATTTCATGCCCAGGATCGAGGTCATGCTGTTTTCCGCCCCGTCAATGACGCCGGTCTGCAGGGCGCTGTAAAGCTCGGTGTAGGCCATGGGAGTGGGGTTGACGCCGAGGGCGCCGAAGGCGGCGGTTTCATTGGGGCCGGTCATGGTGCGCAGCTTGATGCCCTTGAGGCCGTCGATGTTCTTGATTTCGGCGCGGCTGAAAATATTCCTGACGCCGTCGGTGAGGCAGCCGAGATAGCGATCGCCGGTTTTTTCCAGCACTTTTTCCTCAAGGTATTTGTTGACGTCGCTTTTGATGACCGCCTTGAGGTGGTCCCAGCTCGAAAAGGTGTAGGGAGGGCTGTAGATGTCCATTTCAGGGACGAAATTGGCGTATTTGGCGGAGGCGGCCATCATGACGTCGACCGTGCCCATCTGCATGCCCTCCGCCATCTGCTCCTCGTCCCCGAGGACCGCGTCGCTGTAGAGTTCGACGGTGACGGCGCCGCCGGTGCGCTCCTCGACCAGTTTCTTGAAGATGAGCAGCCCCTGGTAGTGGCCGCTGTTTTTCGGATTGTTGGTGGCGCCTTTGAGCACGACGACGTCTCCCGCCCAAACGGCCTGGCCGGCCAACAGGCAGGCCAGCGCCGCCCACAAGCCAAATGCCTTGAATGAATCACGCATGGGAACCCCTTTCATAAAAAAAAGGACGATATATGCGCGCGGCACGACGCCGCAATTATCCCGGGGAACGGGCGGCCTCCCCGAGGGAGGCGGCTTTTAGGCGCCGCGATTCGCTTTTGACCGAGCTGATGAGCGAAAGCATGAACTGGAAAGCCTCGCTCATGTGCTCCCGCATGGCAATTTCGGCCAGCTCCGTGTTCTGCTTGCAAATGGCCTCGAGGATGCGCGTGTGATAGGCAAAAGCCACGGCCCGGTGGCTCAGTACGTGGTTGGAAGTGATCAACTGGTTTTGGAGATAGGCCTTGATGTTCGACATGGCTTCCATCAAAAGCGCATTCTTGGTTATTTGCGCTATGTACATATGGAACGCCATGTCGGTGGCGGCGAAAAATTCCGGGCCGTTGCCCAGATCGGCTGCGTAGCGCTCGTGCAAGACCCGCAAGCGGTCCAGTTCCTCTCCGGAAATGCGCGCCGCCGCCAGGCCCGCGCCGTAGGGCTCAATGGCCAAGCGCAATTCCATGACGTCCAGCAATGCCTTTTCCGAATTGAGGTCAAGCTGGTAATTGCTGGCGAAAACAAAGGTCGCCTGGCGGTTGCTGACGAAAGTCCCGGCGCCGGGGACGGCATAGACCAAATTATTGGCCTTGAGCATATTGATTGCCTCGCGCACCGTGGAGCGACTGACGTTGAACTTCTCGCATAATTCCGCCTCGGTGTATATTTTTTCCCCCGGCTTCCAAAAGGCGTCCTCGATTAGCAGTTTAAGCTTTTCAAAGATTATTTCGCTCCACGTCTTTTTAGAAAAGGGGACAATCAATTCATCCATTTTTCGTTCCTGAAAGGCAACCCATTTAACCGCAAGCGGATAAGACGCAAAAGAAAAATTTCCAGAGGTAGTGGCCGCAAGTGAATATGCCCAACAACAGACGTCATAAGTATTATATAATATGTCTGACAGCAGATATATTACAGTTTTTAAGCCGCCTGTCAATAAAAAAACTGGGAAAAAATTTTTACCCGGCTGGAAAACAAGTCCGCTTAGGCGGCGAATTCATCGAAACCTAATGCGATTTCGGCATGCGCCATCTGCTGTAAAACAGGTCCGCGGGATCGGTTAATTCATCGAAATCCAATTGGATTTCGGCATAATGCATCATTTTTCATATGAAATATGACGATAAATAACTGCCTCTTTTTTATAATGCATTGATAATAAATGTGTTAGTTTTAACCCAATATTAAATATAATCATTTTAAATTTTATTTTGAAGAAACCTCTTGCATTTTTATAATTTTCTGATAAGTTTCAAATTGGCGTTCAAGGCGGTGAACAACGCGGCGCTAAGACGGTAAATGAGTCTGTTTCATTGCCGATGGCGGGATTCATTATGCAAAAGAACGGCGTCTCGGCGGGGCGTTTGTTTCCCACTATTCGGCTCTTGCTGCCGACTCTCAGCAAGGCGGAAAAAAAAGCGGCCGTCTTTCTTCTTGATCATGCCGATGAAATTTTTGGGTTGACCTTGCATAAGTATGCCGAGCGCTCGGGCAGCAGCCAGGCTTCGATTCTTAGATTGTGCAAGGCTTTGGATATGA
>JAISYD010000137.1 GCA_031270145.1 Planctomycetota bacterium | reverse complement strand
CCGGGCCCGAAAACCGCCAGCCTGACAATGGCGGCGCTGTTCAGGCTGGTGATGATGAACTCGGATTCTTTGGCGGCGGCGGCCGGGGAGGCGGCCGCGAACGCCCCCTTTGCCGCCAGAGGAGCAGTCTTGCCTGGATCAAGATCGTAAAGGGCCAGGGGATGTCCGACTTCCAACAACCGGCCGGCAATGGCTGATCCCATGACGCCCACGCCAATAACTGCCGCGGCTGGCAAATTTCCCATGGCGATCTCCTATGTGGAAGAAATGTCCTTTGCCGACCATTGGGCTTGAAGTATACATCGCCATTTTATTAAACGCAAGAAATTTTAGGTTAAATTTTATAGTTTTTTTTGCATCTCAGCAATTGAATGATTGTTTCTGGTATTTATTGACAAAATATAAGTTACTCCATAAGGCAAATCGCTGTATGGACGCCATATGAATGTTGGCTGATAAACGCTTATCAATATATGTTGTAAGTAGTTATATATCCAAGATAAATAAAGGCCATGTATTCATATTAAATGTATAATGTCCATGTGCTCGATATTTGGTGTAGCTTTCACTTCCCGGGGATCGGTCAAATTTAAGAATTGCGTACTTACAATGCGTGTTGTATACTATGCAATGCTTTTGTCCCTTATAGCGTATAATGACAGGTATTGGGCGGAATATCGATCAGCGGAAACATACTGCGCCGGAAAAATAGAATCATGGGAAATCTCGACCTTAAAACGCGCGCCTATCATAGCATCAGGCATAAGCTCATCCATTGCGAATATGTTGCCGGAACAATGCTGAACGAAGCGCAAATCTCCGAGGAACTCGGCGTCAGCCGCACCCCCATTCGCGAAGCCCTCAACCGTATCGCCCACGAGGGCTATATCCGGATTCTTCCCAAAAAAGGGATACTGGTCACCGACGTTACCCTGAACGATGTGCTGCAGATATTCCAGGCCAGGCTGGAAATCGAGCCGGTGGGATTACGCATGGCCGGGCCAACCCTGCCGAAGGAGGAGTTGCTCGTCTTTCGGAATAAATTCCTGTCCGACAAGTACGACATAGACAAAAATTTTATGCTCGATACCGCCATGCACCTGTTCATAATCGACAATTGCGGCAACCGCTACCTGATCGACATGATGCACAAGCTGTTTGACGACAACACCCGCGTCGTCATTTCAACTAGGCAAAGCGAGGCCAAGGTTCTTGACGCCCGCAAGGAACATGTGGCGATTCTGAATTTCCTTCTCGCCGAGGACTACGCGAATGCCCAGTCCGCCATGATCGCCCATATTAAAAATTGCCGCCTAGCGGCATTGAACTTCTTCTATAATTCCTCGATTTGAAATGCCCCGGCAGGTTCCGGAATCGCGCCGCTTGCCTTGCCCGCTCGCACGGCCGCGAAACATTCCGGCCAATCACATTCCGGCCGGCGGCGGGATGCCGAGCGCCAGGATGGAATAGGCGACCGCCGCGGCGAAAACCAGCAGAGCCGGCTTCAGCACTCCCGCTAGGCTGGACATGAGGCCGGTCTTGAAATAATCGTTTGTGACCAGCAGACAGACATGTATGGGACTTAACATCATGCCGATATAACCGGAACAGTAGCCGAGGATGATGGTGGAGTAAAAGTCGCCAGGTCCGGCCAGGGACAGCGCCACCGGGAAACTGGCGCCGATGTAGCCGACCGTGATGCCGGTGGTCAGGCCGGAAATGAAGGGGATGGCTACAATGAGGAACAAGGCGGGTATGCCGAAGGAGTCCAACTCCAGCCGGAGCCTTTCCATCAGCAGATCGCCTTCGGGCAGCCGCGTTTCAATGAAGGAGCCGTAAAGCCGCGCCAAAATTATGATCAACACTAGGTCGCCTACGCGCCGGGAAAAGGCGATTTTCCACCAGATCCGGGCGTTGGCCGGATGCTGGCCCTGGAGCGTGGCCAGGCCCGCCAGCACGCCGATGGCCATGGGGAGGTATTTGTTGAAACGCCCGATGGCCGGGATGGCCGCCAGCAGGGCGAGGTAAACGGCGATGACCATGACGATGGGGAGGATCAGCGGGAGAAACGCCTTGTCGTCCGGGCCTCGCGGGGCTGGCGGGCCCTGGGGGACCTTCCGGAGAAGGAAAAGGCGAGAGGCGGCCACCGCCGCCAGGAACAGGGGGGAAAGCAGGAGCGAGAACTTCCAAACCGGCAGGCCCGACATGTCGACCGCCAGGAGCACCCCGGGATAAAGCGGCCACCAGAATTCCCAGATGTGGCGGCACCAGTAGTTGATGCAGGTCTTCTGCCGGGAGTCCAGGCATTTGCCGTCGTCGGCGTCCTCAACCAGCGGGGCGGAGAACAGCGCCCCGGCCGGCATGGGCAGCAATCCCACCACCGCCGGCAGGGCCATGAGCAGGTTCCTTCGCGACAGACGCGACTTGAGGCTGATTACCAGATCCCGCATGATGCCGGCCTCCGCCATCCTGGCGCTGATGCAGATGACTCCGGCGATGACCAGCGCCAAAAAAAGCATATCGGGCGAGAACAGCCGCCCGGCCGCGACTTCCAGGGCGCCGGGGAGCGAATGGCCGATCCATAGGGCCAGGATGGCGATGCCCATGAGCATGGCCAGGTCCAGGCGTCTCAGCATCCGCTGAAAGAGCAGGATGCCGAATAAGGAAAGGATGATGCGAAGCAGAAAAGGGACGTTCCAGATGATTGACATGGCATCCTTCCCGATGGTCCGGCTTTGCTTTTCAGGCGGCGCGGCGATTCGCCGGGCCATATCATACCGCGTCCGGCCGGGCGGCGCAATCGGCGCGGCTAGCGCCGCCCGCCCTCCAGCCTCAGCCTGGCCTCCACCGCCAGGCGGTCCGCCGCCTCGTTGCCGGGATGGCCGTTGTGGCCGCGGATCCATTGCCATTCGACCTGGTGGCGCGAGGCGGCCGCCTTCAGCTCGCGCCACAATTCCACGTTTTTGACCGGCTGCCTCGCCGAGGTGAGCCAATTGTTCCGCTCCCACTTGGCCAGCCAGCCGGCGTTGAAGCCGTCCACGACATAGCGGCTGTCCGTGACCACCCGCACCCGGCAGGGCCGGGACAGAACCGACAGCTCCTGGATGACGGCGGTCATTTCCATGCGGTTGTTGGTGGTCGGGTTTTCGGCGCCGGAAAGGCGTTTTTCGGCGCCGGCGGCCGGGAAGCTCAGGACCGCCCCCCACCCCCCGGGTCCGGGATTGCCGGAACAGGCGCCGTCGGCGAAAACCACCACTTCGGGGGCGCCGGGGTCGGAAGGCTTGGTCATGACAAGGCCTCCAACCGGTAAATTTCCCTTTCAAGGTCTCCGATTACCCCGCCATTGGCTATTTCTTCGGCATTTTTCCCAAACTTCAGCGAGTGTTTTTCAGGCATTGGCCGCGGTCTCCATGAATTTCCTCTTATATTTGTAATCGGATTGGCTGTCGGGTTGGGCATGGCCGCCGCGGAGCAAATGCGCGTTTATAAAGGTCTTGTTGTCCAGATACAGACCGCAAAGCAGATTGCCGCCGACGTCGTATTTCAGGGAGCCGAATCTCATGAACACCCGGTGTCCGCGCACCCTGGTTTTGATGAAATCAATCGCCTCCAGCTCGGTCGAAGGCTTAGGAGCGATGCCGATGAGTTTGACCTTGACGCCGTCCATAAGCAAAAGTTGGTTCGGCGACAGCACTTCCTTGACCGCATAAAGGTCTTCGCGCGATTTGCGGGTTCCGTCGATGCTCGAGCCGAAATTCAATTTCTTGACGTCCACTTTCTTGTCCAGTCTATGCGGATCCCGGAAAAACATACGGCAGGTTTTCCGGCTGTCGCCGATTATGATTCTGTGGGTGGTCATGCAACTCCCTTCGCGGCCAATCATTTTCCCAGGCAAAAACGGGAAAAAATGCGTTCCAGCAGGGTTTCGGCGTAGCCTTCCCCCAGCGCCCGGGAAAAAGATT
>JAISYD010000105.1 GCA_031270145.1 Planctomycetota bacterium | reverse complement strand
CAATGTCCGATAAGAAGTGATATGTTGCGTTCATTTTGAGGAACGCTTGGTATCAAATTGCGGCTGTGGCTCCAGCTTGCGAGGGAGTTCGTTTCAGAGTCGTTTTTTTGGCAATGTCGCCGGCTTGGGTAGAGTTGACGAAAAACAACCTATTGAAACGAAAGCGGTTGAGTCTTTAAAGGAAATCGGGCGGTGGTTGGCCCGATTTCCTTTAAAAACTGGAGTTTTGCAAAACGCATAACACTTGTAAATGCAATCAGTTAAACGCATTTTTTATCCCCGTTCAATGGATACTAAGTTTTTCTGTTTTGATGGATTTGTCAAAAAAGCCTGTAAAATGGCAATTTTGTAAACAGATGCAATGTTCGGCAAAACGGAAATTCAGGCGATCCCCTGAAGATCTTTAAGTGTAACTCATTTAATATCAAGATGAATTGGAAATTTGCAAAACTCCAGTTAAAAGTCGACTTTGGGAAAAACGAGTGTGGCTTTTCACGGTGCCTTGCCGCCGTGAAACGGATTCCCCGGAATTTCAAGGCGCGCCGGAGAGAATCTTCGGGCGGGAGGGAAAACCATGAGTCTGCGTTCCAAGCTGTACGCCGGTTTCCTCGTCATGATCGTCTTGGCTTTTGTGATAGGCGCCATCGCTATTTATGCTTTTATGCGCACAAATGACGGCATGGCGGAGGTCGCCGCCACGGTGGACGACGCCACTAAGGAGACGGCTCCCGTAAATGGTATGATTTTCGATCTGGCCACCAGCACCATCTCCGCCGGGTTTTATTACTACGGCTATTCGCTCAGCTTCGACAAAAGCGACATTTCCAAAGCCAACGAGTATTTTGGGAAAATGCGCGAAGCCATGGCCGGCGTTGAAAGCCTTTTGGCGACCCGTCCTCCGGAGCGTCTCCCGAATACGCGTAAAGAGCTTCCCCTCCTGAAAGAGGAAATGGACAACCTCGACCGCATTTCCGGCGAACTCGGCCGAACCATCGATTCTTTTGTCGCCTCCCGTGGCGAAACACCGAACATAGGCGCGGCATCGCAGAAGAACATCGACGATCTGGCGCTTGACACCCTGAAATTGATGGACGAAACAGGCGATGATTTAACCGCCGACAATTTGCGGGAATCGAGGGAAACATTGAAACGCCGCCTCGTTGGCATAGCCATGCTCTACAATCTGAATACATCCTTCAACCACGTCAGGTCCAATTTCTGGCGGGCCCAGTGCTATCGGGGCGAAGATGCGCTCAAGCTTCTCGACGAGAGCATAAGCATCATCGACAGCCAAATCAAGGAACTCAAGGCGTATATCTCGGTCGGAGTCAAGGTGGAATCAATCCGCATCGCCTACGGCGCCATGGTCGCCAATTTCGAAAAATACCTCGACGCCATGCGGAGCACCCGCGACACCTACGCCACATTGAATAAACTGGGCACCGACACCATCGACAGCTACAGCAGAATCCACGCCGGCGCCTCCGCCCTTTCCGTCGCGGCCACCAAACTCCTCCGCGATGGCATGGAAGCAATCACCGCCGATAGCGACGCCATAGGCGCCGCCGTTTCCGGTTCGCTCTGGACAATGATCGCGGCGGTGGCCGCGGCCTTTGCCGCCGGCCTTGCGCTGGCCATCGTCAACACCAGGGCCATCGTTCTGCCGATCAACCGGATTATCGAGAGGCTGTCCGAAGATTCGGAGCGGATCGCCGGCGCCTCGAGGCAAATATCGGACGCCTCGCAATCGCTCGCCGAGGGCGCGACCGAACAGGCCGCCTCCCTTGAGGAAACCTCGTCGGCGTTGGAAGAGACCGCCTCCATGACCAGGCAGAATGCGGACAACGCGGCCAGGGCCAGCGAAACCATGCAATACACCGGCACGCTGTTCGTCAAGGGTTCGGGCTACATGTCCGAGATGACCGCATCCATGGCGGACATCAGCGAATCGGCGGACCGTATCGGCCGCATCATCAAAACCATCGAGGAGATCGCCTTCCAAACCAACCTCCTCGCCCTCAACGCCGCCGTGGAAGCCGCTCGCGCCGGCGAGGCCGGAAAAGGCTTCGCGGTGGTCGCCGACGAGGTGCGCAACCTCGCCCAACGGTCGGCCCAGGCGGCCCAGGAAACCACCCTGCTGATTCAGGGGGCGGTCGACCGGGTACGCAAGGGATCGGAGGTGGTCGGGCACCTCGGCAAGAGTTTCTCGGATATCAATGAATCCGCCACCACCATAAGCAGGCTGGTGCGGGAGATCACCGAAGCCACCCACGAACAGGCTCAGGGGGTCGATCAGGTCAACACGGCAGTGGCGCAGATGGACAAGGTGACCCAGCAAAACTCGGCCAGCGCGGAGGAGACGGCCGCCGCCGCCGAGAGGCTCTCGGACCAGGCCGCCCAGCTTGACGACATGGTGAACAACTTGGCGAGGCTGGTGGGCGGCGGGGGAAAGGCGGTCGCCGGGCAGCGTCCCGCCAGCGGCGCTTCTGATCGGCTTGGCGACCGGAGGGGTCAAAAGCTGCTGCCTCAAAGGACGTGAATGGCTTCCGAAAGGCGGAGCCCATACGGCCGATGGTCATGGTTTTCCCGGCCCCGCGTGGCCGCAAGCCTATCCCTTAGGTCTTGTAAAGAAATAAAGTTTACCCGTTTATGCTTCGTTACTCGGCTCTCTCGGGCTTTTTTCGCCCAACCGCCGGCGAAAAAACCCTGTCGATCCTCGCGCCTCGTCTAAACGCGTAAACTTTATTTCTTTACAAGACCCTTAAGCCTGCGCTCGCGGGTGCCATATGAAAAAAAACCTTGCCACGATTTTCGCGAAGTTTTTCCTGGCCAGCATCATACCCTGGTCGGCGGCGTTCATCCTCGTCCTGATTCTTGTCGGCGTCCTCATCTCGCGGCAGAACGAGAGAGCCATGCGGGACATGGTCGTGTTCACCTCCCGGCATGTCGCGGAAAAGGTGACCGACTCCATCAAGGGCGTCACCGGACTTGTCAAATTCACCGCCTCGCGCCTGGCCAGATTCGCCACCCCCGGCGCCAGGGAGGCGCTGGGAAACATCATCCGCTCGCTCATCATGGCCGACGATCAAATCAATTGCGTGTGGTACGTGTTTTCCGAAGGCGTCGTGTCGAGCGAAAAAGGCTGGTACGCCCAGGTGTTCAAGCGCGGGGAGGACGGCGTGGGTGAAATTCCGCCGGTATCCGACGAGGGTCTCGACGACCCGGAGATCGCCCCTTGGCACACCGTCCCCTGGACCACGGGCGAGCTCTACCTGGACCCGGGGGACTACTGGGAATACACCTCGGGAGTAAAGGAATACGTTTCCACCATCGGCTACCCCATCGTCCTCGACGGAAAAATCATCGGCACCGTCGGCGTGGACCTCACCTACTTCCCCGTTTTCGACGTGTTCAGAAATTTGGAAATCCCGGAGCAGCGGCGCATGCTGCTGATAACCGGGAACGGCATCATCATATACTCCCCGGACGACGCCCAGCGCGGGAAGTCATTCCAATCGCTGGGCTTACTCCCGGAAGACGCCGCCGCCGCCGAAGCCGTTCTCGCCGGCGGCGACAGCCTGTTCCGGGAAATGCATTCCCCGTTTTTCGGCGAAAGATCCCTGGTCCATATCCTGAAGGTGACGGT